>DAOSUG010000037.1:0-9646 GCA_035378545.1 Micropruina sp.
GACATGGAGGTCGGCATGGGCATTCACGGCGAGCCCGGCATCGAGCGCAAGAAGATCGAGCCCGCCGACGCGGTCGTGGACGAGATTCTCGGCATCGTGCTGCCCGAGATGAACCTGGCCTCCGGCGACGAGGTGGCGGTGATGATCAACGGTCTGGGCGGGCTGCCGCTGATGGACCAGTACATCTGCTACCGCCGGGTGCACGACGTGCTGACCGAGAAGGGCGTCACCATCGCCAAGTCGATGGTCGGCAACTACGCCACCAGCATGGACATGATCGGCATGGGCGTCACGCTGGTGAAGCTCGACGACGAGCTGAAGGGCTGGCTGAACGCACCCTTCAATGCTCCCTACCTGAAGCAGGCCTGATCCGATGGCTGACTTCGACCGCGACTACTTCGTGCGCGTGTTCCGTGCCATGGCGGTCGCCGCTGAAGAGCATCGCGACGAGTGGACGAAGCTGGACGGCGCCATTGGCGACGGCGACCACGGCATCAACATGAGCATCGGTTTTCGCGAGGTGGTCAAGCAACTGGACGCCCTGCCCGACGACGCCGACATCGCCGGCACGTTCAAGCTGGTGGGCATGACGCTGTTGCGCAAAGTGGGCGGCGCGTCCGGCCCGCTGTACGGCAGCTTCTTCATGAAGGCCGGGGCCGAGGTGGCCGATCAGAGCGAGGTCAGCCTGGACGACCTGCGGCGCATGCTCCGCGCCGGGGTCGCGTCCATCCAGGCGCGCGGCAAGGCCGAACTGGGCGACAAGACGATGCTCGACAGCTACCTGCCCGGGTTGGACGTGCTCGACGCGGCGGACGTCGCTGACCCGAAGGCGGCCCTCACCGCCTTCGTCGAGCGCATGCGCCAAGGCTCGGACGACACCATTCCGCTGCAGGCCAAGAAGGGGCGCGCAATGCGGCTCGGGCCACGTTCGATCGGCCATCGCGACCCGGGCTCCCAGTCGTCCTGGATGCTGATGCAGTGTTTCGTGGACGAACTGGCGCCGGTCGGCTGAACGCTCGGGCTCGGAGTGTTCGTCCGTTGGGCGAGCTTGTCGAGGCCTGGCTGAATGCCGTTGGTCGAGCGTGTTGAGATGCGGCTGAATCGCGTCGTCGGTTGAGGTTGGTGTTGGGCCTGGCTGAGCGGTCTCGACACGCTCGACCACCTCGATCGCTGGTCAAAGACCGACCTGAGGAGTTCGACTCGCACCCCAGCGGGATCGCTGGTCGAGACCCGCCGGACGAGAGTCGACCCCCACCCCAACGGGAGCTAGACGGAGCTAGACGCTGGCGCTGAGCCGCCACTGTGCCGAGTCGCCCTGGCTGTTCATGTAACGCACGCCCGACAGGGCGGCCCCGTTCGGTACGTCGAACACCACCCAGCCCTTGGCGCACTGGCCAGGCTTGTAGAGCCGTCCGCTGGCGTTGGGGTAGATCGGAGCGGGCTCGTTCGAGCCTTTGACCTCGCTGGGTGGGTACTCCTCGCTGTCGGGGCCGAGCAGCACCCAGGTGTCCCAGGTCAGTTCGATGCCCTGCGCGGCCGAGACGTTGCAGCTCTTCACCATCACCAGCACCTGATTGCCGCGGTGGCCGGCCACCTTGGCGCGCTTGCTGTCGAGTGCGGTGACGGTGACCTCGCCGTTCAGGTCGAGCACCTCACCCGGGGCCCGGAAGCTGCCGGCCGAGCCGGTGGTGGTCGCGGTGGGGGAGGCCGAACCGGTGCTGGAGTCGGTGACCGAGGGCGAGGCGCTCGGGCTGTCGCTCGCGGTTCCGGACGGACTGGTCGTCTCCGTCGCGCCGGCACTGCCCGACGGGGACGCCTCGTCGGTGGCCGGCGTGCTGATGGACGGCTCGGGCGTGGCAGGCGGCGTGGACGCACCTGGCTGCCCGACGGTGCATGCGCTCAACAGGCCGACCAGCAGGAGGGGTAGCAGACGCTTCATGGGCAGACACTACGGCGGGCGATGTCCTGGCGATACCCCGTAGCGGCTGACGTCACGGACCAGCAGCGAGGTGCAGCGAAGGCTGAGCTCAGGCCCGGTGAGCGTGGATCAGTGTTGCCTCAGCAGCGCACGGTCCACGAGTCCGCCGGCGTGGTGCCGGGAAAGTTGCGGCACACATCGAGACCGCGCTCAGCCAAACCGGCCTGGATCTGCTCAAGGGCCGCGACCGAGAAGCCGTGCCACTGCATGTGCATCAGGACGGTGCCCCCGGCCTTCGGGCCATGGACGGCGGTCGAGATCACGCTCTGCGCGGACCGACCACGCCAGTCGAGCGTGTCGACGGTCCAGGTCCAGATCTTCATGCCCTTGGCCGCGTAGGCCTTCGCCACGGTGGGGCTGTACGAGCCGTACGGCGGGCGTCCGTAGCGGGATTGAACCCCCGGCGCTCCGAGCTGATGCAGCACGCCCGCGGACGACAACCGAGCCAGATCGGGGTGGCTGATCGAGTGGTTGAACACATAATGCCCGTGGGCCCGCGCGAACGAGGTCGAGAACTGACCGCTCTGCAGGCACACGCCGGTCGGGAAGAGCATCAGCCCGATGCCCAGCTTCTGGGCGCCGACGATCACCGTCTTGAACTCGGCGAGACTGCGCGGGCAGTCGTCGTAGCTCAGCACGACCCGTGCCGAACGATTGGGCCCGGTGCGGTAGTAGTAGCCGCTGTGCAGACGGGTCTTGGTGCCCGATGTCTTGGTCGTGCCGGTCGGCTTCGTGGTGGACCCGGCCTGCTTGGTTGCTGACGCCCCGTCGGACTTGTTCTGTTGGGGGGTCGTCGTGGTGGGAGTCTTCTTCACCTTGCCCCCAGTGACCGACGACGATTGCCTGGAGCCCGACGGTGGGGCCGAACGCTCGCCTGCATTGGCACGAATACCGGCCACGACAATGGCTGCCACGACCACAACCGTGATGGTGGTCATTAGCAGACGTCCCAAACGCACGGCTCAATCTCCCCCGGGGTGACGTGGGCGGTTATCGGCCCACGCCCTCAGTCTAGGTGGGCGCGCGAACGCCCCTGGTCAGGCCGGCGGCGACCCGCCGACCCTCAAGTCGCGGTCGATGGTTGCCGGCCGTCCGGATCGTCGATGAGCGACGGGGTGCGGACGCGGGTCGGGTCGGTGGCGGTGAGACTCCCCGGCCGGGCGGTGCCGCGCGGACTCCGCGCTCCGATCAGCACGCCGGCGACCACGACCAGGGCGCCGATCAGGTCGAGCGAGGTGGGGATCTCGCCCAGTACGACGGCAGCGGTGAGCAGGCCCACCACCGGCACCAGCAGCGAGAACGGGGCCACCACGCCGGCGGGATGCCGGGCCAGCAGCCACGTCCAGATCCCGGAGCCGACCGCCGTGCCGATCACACAGGTGTACGCCAGACCGGCCCAGGCCGGCAGGGCGGCGCTACTGAACGAAGTGGTCAGTGCAGTGGCGATCTGCTGCGGACCCTCGACCAGCAGCGACAGCGCCAGCATCGGCACCGGTACCACCACCGACATCCACAGGGTCAGGTGCAATGGGTTGTCGGGCTTGGCCTGCCGGCTGGCCAGGTTGCCGAAGGCCCAGCCCAGTCCGCCGGCGAGCACCAGCACGAACGGCCAGAAGCCGGACGCCTGGGCCCGAGAGGCACCCACCAGAAGCATTCCGGCAACGGCGATCGCGATGCCGGCCCACTGCGCCGGCCGCACCCGTTCACGCAGCAAAACGGCACCCAGTGCAAGCGTGAACGGCGCGGACGCCTGCAGCACCAGCGAAGCCAGGCCGGTCGGCATGCCGGCGGCCATGCCCCAGTAGAGAAACGTGAACTGCGCCACGCCGAAGCCGAGTCCGTAGCCGATCAGCCAGCGAAGACGAACCCGCGGGCGGGGCACGAACAGCACCGTCGGCACGGCGATCAGGGCGAACCGCAGTGCCACCAGAAAGAACGGCGGAAACTGCGCGAGCGAGGCGTGAATCGCCAGGAAGTTCAGGCCCCAGATGACGGCGACCAGGGCGGCGAGCAGACGATGACGAGCGGGCACACGTGCACCCTCGCGCAGAAGAAAGGTGAAGAACAAGCGCATTGTTCTGCACAACTGATTTAGGCTGCCTTCATGGACCTGCGCCATCTGGAGCTGCTGCGCGAACTGGCCGACCGGGGGACGATCACCGCCGTCGCCGAGGCAACCTTCCGCTCGCCCTCAGCGGTGAGCCAACAACTGCAGACGGCCGAGCGTGCCTTCGGCGTTGCCCTGGTCGAACCGGACGGACGCCGGCTGCGCCTCACCGCCGCCGGCCGATTGCTGGCGCTCGGTGCGGCGGACGTGGCCACCACGCTGGCCCGGCTGCAGCACGAGGTGGACGCCCTGCAGGGCGAGCCCAGCGGCCTCGTCCGGGTGGCCGCATTGCCGAGTGCGGCGGAGTTTCTGCTGCCGCCGGTGCTGCGCTCGCTGGCTGGTGGCGCGGTCACCCTCACGCTCACCGATGACGATGTTGCCGAGGCCGACTTCGGCCGGCGAACCGCCGATCACGATGTGGTGATCGGGCACACGCTGGCGGAGGTACCGGCCGGCACGGAGCGGCTGAGCGTGCTGACGTTGGCGCGCGAGCCGCTTGAGGTGGCCGTGCCGGCCGATCACCGACTGGCGGGCCGCACCCACGTGCGGGCGTCCGATCTGGCGGGGGAGCGCTGGATCGGGGTGCCGCTGGGGTACCCGTTCGACACGGTGCGCATCGCGATCGACAACCGCAGCGGCCAGCCCCTGCAGGTCGTGCAGCGGATCCGTGACAACCGGGTGGTCGAGTCCCTGGTCGCGAGCGGCGAAGGTTGCGCGCTGCTGCCGCGCTTCACCACCCTTGGACGTCCAGGGGTGGTGACTCTGCCGCTGGCCGACGTGCGTTCGGTGCGCACGATCGTGGCCCTGGGCCGTCCGGACCGCTGGCAACGGGCGGCCGTCCGGCTGGTGCTGGACGCCTTGGCGCAGGTCGGCGCGACGATGGGCGACCGCTGATCGAGCCTGTCGAGTCCCTTCCCGTCACCCCTTCCCCGTCACCCCGGCGCCTCTCCCGTCATGCCGGCCCCCTTCCCTGTCATGCCGGCCCCCTTCCTCGTCATCCCGGCGAATGCCGGGATCTCTCCGCGTCCCCAATGGTTAGTGAGGACACTCCTGGTCTGGGGTTTTCGAGAACTGCGCTGGTCGAGCTCTGAGACCTGGAGCCCCGGTGGTCGGGACCACACCCACAACCGCCTTGTGGATGTAGATGGGGGCAGTTCTTTCCTGAAGACGTCGCGACCCTGCCAACGTGACTGCCCTTGTCACGACGGCAGTTGTGTCGGGGTGGGGTGTCGTGAGGGCAGTTGTGTCTGGGTGGGGTGTCGTGAGGGCAGCTACGTCCGAGTGGGGTGTCACGAGGGAGCTTCCCAGTGCGCTGCACGGAGTTGGGAACCGTCCCCACTCCGTTCACCCGCTAGGCAGGGACGATCGGAGCCGGAATTGCGGCAGCGTCCACGAGCGGAAGTCGGAGGTGGGGGAGGGGGGCCCGACCCGAGTCGTGGATGGGTCTGGCCGCCGAGGGAGCTTGCGACCGAGGCTGGTTGGCTCGGGTCGGGCCCCCCTCCGCCACCGACCTCATCGCTCGACTCGCACGGGCGATGGTCTCGACGAAATCGACCAGCGGCCTCGGGCAAGCTCGACCGGCAACGGTCCCGACGCGGCGGCGCCTACCCCAGGGCGGCGCGCACCAGACCGGCGGCGGTCTTGCCGTCACCGCGTCCGGCGATGCGGGGGGTCACCGCCTTCATCACCAAACCCATCTGCCGCATGGTCGGCTTCTCGCCCAGGGAGGCCGTCACGGCCGCCACCTCTTCGTCGACGATCGCGGCGATCTCGGCCTCGCTGAGCTGCTGGGGCAGGTAATCCGCCAGGATCGCCGCCTCGGCCAGTTCCTTCTCGGCCAACTCCGGACGATTGCCCGCGGTGTACGCCTCGGCCGAATCCTTGCGCTTGGACACCTCTTTTGCCAGCACTGCCTTCTCCTCGGCGTCGCTGAGCTCGCGCGCGGTCTTGCCGGCGACCTCTTCGTTGGCGATGGCGGCCAGGGCCATGCGCACGGTCGACTTGCGTGTCTCGTCGTGGGCCTTGAGCGCCGCCACCAGGTCGGTCTTGAGGCGGTCCTTGATCGCTGCCATGTGCTGACGTCCTTTCGGGTATCCAGCTCATTGTCGCACCCGCGTGCTGTCACCCGACGCGCGACGGCTTTGGCCACCGATCATCGACCGATCCGTGCCAGACTGGGGCACCGATGACATTGCGCCTCTTCGCCGCCGTTTTTCCTCCCGCCGACGTTCTCGACACCCTGGATCTCTTCGTCGAACCACGCCGAGTCGCCGACGACAACCTGCGCTGGGTGCGGCGCGACAACTGGCACCTCACGCTGGCCTTCTTCGGTGATGTGCACGACGACCACCTCGAGCCGCTGCAGCACGCTCTGGACGAGGTCACCGGTACGCCCTTCACTCTCACCCTGGACGGCGCCGGCACCTTTCCGAACCCGTCCCAGGCCCGCGTGCTCTACCGTGCCACCACCACCGGCTCGGACGCACTGAGCGCGCTGAGCCGCCGCGTCCGGACCGCCGCCGAGCGTGTGGGAGTGCCGTCCGACAACGCCAAACATCAACCCCACCTGACCCTGGCCCGTACTCGTCGGCCGGCCCCGCTGACCCGCTGGTTGGGCATCGTGGACAGCTTTCCGCCCCAAGCCTTCACCGTCGACTCGTTCGCGTTGATCCGGTCCGACCTGCACCCCAGTGGCCCCGCCTACCGGTTGCTGCACACCGTCGACCTGGCCGGACGTCCGGACTGCGACTGACCAGCGGTCAAGTCGCGGCACACCATTAGGCTGACCGGGCCGTCCGACGAAGGTGAGCGAACCCATGACCTACCAGCCCGAAACCCTGGCCGTCCACGCCGGGCAGGAGGACGCCGACCCGGCGACCAACGCCCGCGCGGTGCCGATCTACCAGACCACGTCGTACGTGTTCGACGACACCCAGCACGCCGCCGACCTGTTCGCGCTCAAGGTGCCGGGCAATATCTACACCCGCATCATGAACCCCACCCAGAACGTGTTCGAGGCGCGGATGACGGCTCTCGAAGGGGGTGTGGGTGCGCTGGCGACCAGTTCGGGGGCGGCCGCGATCACCTACGCGGTGCTCAACCTGACCTACACCGGCGACAACATCGTGGCCCTCTCCACGCTCTACGGCGGCACGTACGCGCTGTTCGCCCACACCCTGCCGCAGTTCGGCATCGAGGTGCGTTTCGTCGATCCCGAGAAGCCGGACGAACTCGCCCAGCACGTCGACGAGAAAACCAAGCTGGTCTTCGGCGAGACCGTCGGCAACCCGCTGGTCAACGTGGTCGACCTGGACGTCTGGTCGGCCGCCGCGCACGCGCTGGGCCTGCCGTTCATCGTCGACAACACAGTGCCGACCCCGTACCTGTGCCGGGTGTTCGAGCACGGCGTCGACGTCGCGGTGCATTCGGCCACCAAGTACATCGGCGGCCACGGCACGTCCATCGGCGGCGTGATCGTCGACTCCGGCAACTTCGACTGGACGGCGCACGCCGAGCGCTTCCCCGGCCTGACCAGCCCCGACCACGCCTACCACGAGGTGGTCTGGACCGAGGCCGTCGGCAACCTCGCCTACATCATCCGCGCCCGCACGGTGCTGCTGCGCAACACCGGCGCCGCGGTGACGCCGATGAACAGCTGGCTGTTCCTACAAGGGCTGGAGACCTTGCACCTGCGCATGGAGCGGCACAGCAGCAACGCGCTGGCGGTGGCGCAGTACCTTGAGCAGCACCCGGCGGTGGCGTGGGTCAACTACCCGGGGCTGGAATCGTCCCAGTGGCACGAGATCGGCCGGCGCATTCTGCCCAGGGGGGCGGCGGGCATCGTCTCGTTCGGCCTGAAGGCCGGCCGCGAAGGCGGTTCGAAGCTGGTCGAGTCGGTGCAACTGTTCAGCCACCTGGCCAACATCGGCGACGCGAAGTCGCTGATCATCCACAACGCGTCCACCACGCACAGCCAGCTCACCGAAGCCGAACTCGAGACCGCCGGCGTCGCGCCCGAGATGGTGCGACTGAGCGTGGGCATCGAGAACGTGAACGACCTGATCGCCGACCTGGATCAGGCGTTGGCGCAGTTCTGAACCGATGACAGCACCTGGTTCCGTGGGACTGGTTCAGACCCAGACCGCTCGGCTGTTCACCCCGGACGCCCCCCTTCGGCTGGCCAACGGGTCGACGTTGGGGACTGTCGACGTCGCCTATGAAACCTACGGCACGCTGTCCGCCGCAAAGGACAACGCGGTGTTCATCTGCCACGCCCTCACCGGCGACGCCCACGCGGCGGGCTTTCACGAGGGCGCGAAGCGTCCGGGCTGGTGGGACAACCTGATCGGCCCGGGCAAACCGCTCGACACCGACAGGTTCTTCGTGATCAGCGCCAACCTGCTGGGCGGCTGCCAGGGCACCACCGGACCGTCCTCGATCGACCCCGCCACCGGACGGGCCCACGGCCTGGAGTTTCCGCTGCTCGACATGGCCGACTTCGTCACCGTGCACCGGGCGCTGCTGGCGCACCTGGGCATCGAGCGGCTGCTCGCCGCGCTCGGGGGCTCGCTGGGAGGGATGCAGGTGCTGGACTGGTCGCTGCGCCACCCCGAACAGGTCACGAACGCGGCGATCGTCGCGGCCTCATCGAGACTGACCGCGCAGAACATCGCCTTCTCGGCGGTGGCGCGGCGGGCGATCATGGACGACCCCGACTTTCACGACGGACGCTACGCCGAGCGCGGCGTGGTGCCGCGGCTGGGGCTGCGTACCGCCCGCATGATGGCGCACATCACCTACCTCAGCGAGGACGCGTTCAGTGAGAAGTTCGGACGCACCCCGCACCCGGAGCGCGACAAGCCCGGCTTCGGCATCGACTTCGCCGTCGAGAGCTACCTCGATCACCAGGGCAAGGTGTTTCTCGAACGCTTCGATGCGCTGTCGTACCTGTACCTGTCACGCGTGATGGACTACTTCGACCCGTTCAGCCGCCCGGACCCGGTGCAGCGCATCATGGCCGACCCGGTGAACTTTCTGGTGCTGTCGTTCAACACCGACTGGCGGTTCAGCACCGAGCATTCGCGGCGCATCGTCCGGCATCTCGAGAATGCGCGGCAGCCGGTGACGTTCCGCGACATTCCCTCCAGTTGGGGTCACGACTCGTTTCTGCTGCCGGTGGCCCGGTACCACGACACGTTGCGCGGCTGGTTCGGCCGGGCGTTGCGGGAGGGGTTGCGATGACGCTTCGTCCCGACCTGAACCTGATCGCCCATCTGGTGCCCGGATCGTCGCGGGTGCTCGACCTGGGCTGCGGCGACGGCACCCTGCTGCATCACCTGATCTCGGATCACGACTGCACCGGCACCGGGGTCGAGATCGATCCCGACAAGGTGCTGGGTGCGATCGACGCAGGTGTGCCGGTGATGGAACTCGACCTGGACGCCGACCTGGCCCTGTTCGACACCGGCTCGTTCGACACGGTGGTGCTCTCGCGGACCATCCAGACCCTGCGGCACCCCGAGTTGGTGTTGCTCGGCATGGCCCGGATCGGTCGTCAGCTG
>DAOSUG010000038.1:0-9613 GCA_035378545.1 Micropruina sp.
ATTGATCGCGGAGTACACGTTGATCCCCGACGCCAGGAGGTCAATGTCGCGGACTGGTGCGACCACTGGCTCCAGACCAAGGCGAACTTGGCACCCAAGACGCGTGAGCGCTACGAAGGCATCTTGGCTGTGCAGGTGCGGCCGAAATGGCACAGCGTGAAGCTGAAGAATGTGACCCACTCGCAGGTGCAGGCATGGTTGACCGGTCTGAGGTTGGCGCCGGCATCAGTGCGAAAGGTCCACCGGGTCTTCTCCCAGGCGATGGCGTACGCGGTCAAAGATGGGCGGCTCGGGTCCAATCCGGCCGCGGGGGTGAGCCTGCCTCGGGTTGAGTCTCCGGAGAAGCTCTTCTTGACACACCAGCAAGTCAAGGAGCTCGCCGAACGGTGCGGGGACGAATATCGGGTGATGGTGCTGTTCCTTGCCTACACCGGCGTTCGCTGGGGCGAGATGGCCGCACTCCGGGTCAGGTGCCTGAACTTTGTGCGGATGAGGGCAAGTATCTTGCAGTCAGTCACGCCAATCAGGGGCGTGATGACGTTCGGGCCTACGAAGGGCCATGAGTGTCGAGACGTCCCTATCCCCCGACACTTGGTGGGGGCACTCTCCGATCTGGTCTGCGACAGCGGCCCAGACGACCTTGTCTTCGTTGGCCAGCGGGGAGCCCCGATGCGGTCGCAGACGTTCCAGCGCGCCGCTCTCACCCAAGCCGCGAAGGATATGAGGATCGCGGGTTTCACTCCGCACATGCTGAGGCACACGGCCGCATCGTTGGCCATCGCCGCCGGCGCGGACGTGAAGGTGGTCCAGAGCATGCTCGGCCACAAGTCGGCAACCCTCACTTTGGACCTCTACGGGCACCTGTTCGGAGACCGGCTCGATGTGGTCGCGGACGCCATGGAGGCGGCCCGACTGCAAGCCATAAGTGGCTGACATCCCGCTCGTGCGGGATTTCGTGCGGGATGGCGGCTCTCGGAACGAAAAGACGGCCCAGCCAAACTTAGGTTTGACTAGGCCCTTTACCCTTGCAGCCCCGACGGGATTCGAACCCGCGCTACCGCCTTGAGAGGGCAAGTGGGAGCATCCTGAGGGGGCAAAGAGAACGACCGCCGAGCCTTGATTGCCTTCGTTGGCTTGTCACGCTCAGCGGGCGAACTGACCCGCCTGTGTCTCGTCTGTGTCCCTGACGGGGTTGCGTGGGCGACCGGTGTCGTCGAGGAGCGCATCTGCGGTTCCTCGACTTCTAAGGATTTACTCAGGTTAAATTTCGCTCTGGCTGGACGGCCCAAAGGATGGTAAATTGCTCCGATGGCGGACCTGACGAGATATCTGTTGCGAACCCTGTGCGTGCTCGTAGCCACGGCCGGCGTGCTTTCGTTTACGAGCGGCTCCTCGACGGCCTCGCACACTTATGACGGGATAGTCCCGACTAACACATACAATACGTACCCGACGTTCCACTTCTGCGAGAATGCGAGCGGGCCAACAGATCCGGTGGCAGTGGTGTGTCAGACCGATAGCTCCGGGTGGTACTGGTATGCGGATAGCGGGGACCCTGGCGAGTTGGAGGCGGATGACAAAGCATCGGCTCAAAGCGTCTTGTCGAGCCAATACAATCCTACAGATTTGACTGTCCACTACGATAGCACGCCAGTCTTTTCAGGTTCGGGGGAAACAGACTTGATCCTAGAGGAAGCCGAGTCGGCCAAGCCGCTCCCAAGCAGCGTGCTTGGGATTACGTGGTGTAACGACGCGGTCAACGGTGATCCTCAGTGGGACTGTGACCAGACTTACGTGCGCATAGCCAATCCCTACTACCGATCGTTCTCAGGTTCAGTGGCGTGCCACGAAATGGGCCACGCAGTTGGGTTGGTCCACGGCAATGACGCGTCTCCGGTGCTGGATCCTGGTGATGCGCGCTTAGGCTGCATGGTCAACGAGGACGAGTTTCCCGGCTCGTTGGGCGCGGCGAGCGCTCATTTGATAAATACTGTCTACTAGGAGTAGAAATGATGGAACGAAAGGCAACCGTCATGGCTCTCGTAGTTGTGGCGCTAGGGGTCTCAGGCTGTGGGTACAACGCGGGACCCACCGCTTCGTCCACGGGGGGTCGTCCCACGCAGACCGTTGCTGCGCCGGTGGTGCTTGGAGAAGGACGTGACCGCACAGGGAGTCGATCCGCTAGCGATTGGGCATCGAGTGCAGAGTTCGTCGTTGCTGTGACCGTGGTCAACGAGGTGCGGGGCAAGATTGCGAATGAGGATCTGGAACGCGAAGAGGGCATGATTTCACGAGAAGTCGTGCTTAGGGTTGATCGCTTGATATGGACCGCCGAAAGCGGCAAGGTTGAGGCCCCTCAAGAGATTCGGCAGCAAGCGGCAGGGTGGGTGTTCAACAATAACAATGGCACCGGTGAGCGCCCATTCGCCCTAACCAATGCATCCAGGCTTGAAGTTGGCCACAGCTACGTAACGGCCCTTGACTGGGTGGATGATCCGTGCTCTAAAGATGTGATGAAGGGGTCATGGGTCGGTTTGGGTGCTTTTGGGACGATCCCATTTGATTCAGGGATTCTGGGACTCGGGGAGGTTGAGGGGCGCATTCAAGACCTTCGCGGGGTTCGAGTAGATATCCCAACCTTGAGGACGGATGTTGCGGGCAAGTCGGTCGAGGAGTTGGCTGCACAGCTCTCGACAGCGGAACGCAAGAAGATCGCACCACATCCGACGGAGTGTGAGCCTGAGGACTAGGTGGTTTGGAACTTTGACCTGGATACGTGCCGGGGGCACCAGCGAGGACCGGCCCGCAGCGAGCGTAGCGAGTGAGGACACGGACCGCAGCGAGCGCGGCGAAGCCGTGCCTTGAATGAGTAGAGCCAGATTCGGCAAAATGGCCATGGTTTGGCTTAGCGCCGGTTGGGGTGAAGGTCCTTGGCGCGGAATTTCAATGGCTTCGCGAGTTGCTGCGCCAGGTCGGCCGCTTCTGCCGCATAACCTACGAGCGGTATAATGAACACGACAGTGACAGTGTGGATTCGCCTCTCATCCGGGTATAGCGTCTGAGATGATTGAGCATAAATGCCTTCACATACCCTGCCCACCGCGAATACGGCATGGTTTAGGCTTGCCGATTCCTTGACGGCCTCAAGTTCGTCAGGCGTGACGCGGTCGTCGAGGCGCTTCTCCAAATCTTTGACATACGGGCTAAATATGAGAATCAGGCCGTATGCGCTTATATACATGCGGAAGTGATCGATATACCAAGTCTCTGCCGAGTGCCGAAAACGCTCGTCAATCCGATACCGACCATCTGTTGGGCGGCTGGGCAGATCGTAGGCAGGCACAAGTCCGTGCTTGGCTTCCCAATGGGCGATGAATGCATTGCGCCGTTCGATGTCAGATTCTGTGAGCTGATAGGACGTTGTTCTGTTCACGACGGCTTCTCCTTGGGGTTGGGCGCTTCGCGTCAGAGTTCGCGTGGCAGGCAGCATAGTCTCTTCGAGATTCACCAAGCTTGGGCGAACCAATCTCGCACTCCATTGATCTGACTGATACCGGCGGTATCACTTCTGCCAGCGTGAATCAGTTGTTCTGCCACCACTGCCGGTGGGAGTGAGGCGTGATCCTCCGAGCTGAGGCCGAGGAACAGGTCTGCCTCGTTGACCAGGAAGAAACCGAACTGGGAGCTTAGCCCGATGATGCGCCTCTCCAGCGTCAGCGTCGGGTGCGCCTCCAGGTCGTCGCACAGTTGCAGGTATGAGTAGTCCTCGACGTCTTGCGTAGTGGCCATGAGGCGGATTCGGCCGGCCGGCGCCTCGTCAATCCCAGCTACCACCCGCGCCAGGGGTGCGCGGAGCGCGGCCGCGAGGAGTCGAGCGTTGGGCGCGAGCGCGTCGATTGTTAGGTGACCCGTCGCGGCGGCCGCCGAGACAGCGGTGAACAGCGAAGTTGCCACCGGCGGCTCAGTGACGTAGACCCCGCTGCCGTGGCGTGCGTAGACCAGGCCTTGTTCGCGAAGCTGGGTGATCGCTTGATACGCCGTCATCTTGGCAACTTGGTAGCTGGCGGCGAGCTCGTTCTGCGACGGCAGCTTGTCGCCGGGCTTGTACTCCCCCGCCGCGATGCGTGCGCGCAAGTCGTCGGCCACCCGATCAGCGAGGCGACCGGTTGATGTGTGATCGCCCTGAGCCATGTCAGAGAGTCTAGAAGTGCAGTTCGTCCTCAGCGACACACATCTAAGCACTCTTGACACTGTTTAGATCAGTGGTGCATAGTGTTTGGAACAGTGATGGTCACTGCTTAGAACACTAGGAGGATGCGATGGGCGTCAGAGGACCGTTCGGTGTGAACTTCGATGAGGCGTTTCCGCACGGCGTGGGAATCGTCGGTGCGGTGAGCGCGCAAAGAGACTTCGACAAGTCCAGCGGGGACAACTCGGTGCAGCAACTCGACGCCGCAACCGGCAAGCGCATCTGGGTCGTCGATGTCATGGACTTCGACCCGGAGGCCCGCGAACGCACGTTCAAGGTCAAGATCATCGCTGACGTACAGCCGGTGCCGCCCGCCGAGGTTGCCGGCTTGCCGGTCCGTCCCGTTCGGCTTGAAGGACTCTCGGTGACCCCTTACCTCAAGGAAGGCATGGGGCGACCCCGGATCGCGTACTCCCTGCGGGCGACCGGCTTGGCCGAGGTTCGCCGTGGCGACAACAAGGCGGCGTGAGGTGAGCATCGTCCGTGCGATTCGTCGCGAGCTCGCGTGGTGGCTGGGCGGTTTCGCTCGGCTGCTGCGCCGGCACCCGGCTGGGTTGCTGGGGTTCGTGGGCGTTGCCCTGCTGTACCGGGCGCTGGGTGTCGACATGGCACCTGTTTGGGGTGCCCTCGCGGTTTTGCTCGGGCTGGCCTTCTGGTGCCGCGTGTCGCCGGCCTCGTTCCGGCGGCTAATCGGTGAGCCGATGCGTCGGCGCCGGGTGGTTCGGCGGGTTCGACAGCAGTGGCCGTCGCTGATGGACTCCTGCGGCCTCGTTGTGACCGACCGCGTGACCGGTTCATCGCGTCGGACGTTTCCCGCCTTGGGCCGGCCCCGTTGGGATCGGCATGGGGACCTGACCGCTTTGGTGGGTTTGGTGAATGGCCAGACTGTCGCAGATTTCGAGGCGGTTGCTGATCGGCTCCGCACGGCAGTCGATGCTCGGGGGTTGCGCGTGGTTCCGAACGAACGCCGGACGGGTTGCCGCCTGGTTTGGTCGTTCACAGACTCGTTGGCCGGCCTGGTCGATTTCGTCGGCCCGAACCCGATCGCGGCTGGATGCTCGATCGATTCGGTTCTGATCGGGCGCGCCGAGTCGGGCGATCCGTTCCTGCTCGATCTGCGGGTGTCGACACTGACCGTCGGCGTGGCCGGTGCGGGCAAGGCGTCAGTGATGTGGAACGTGATCCTTGGTCAGGCACCGAACATTCGCTCGGGTCTGGTCGAGTATCACGGCGCGGACTTGAAGGGGTCAATGGAGCTGACCATGGGGGCAGCGCTGTTCACCCGCTTGGCTCGAACGTCAGCTGAGGCGGCCGTCATGCTCGAAGAGACCGCCGCCGCCTGTGATGCTCGCGCGGCTCGCCTGGCTGGAGTGACCAGACTGCATCAGCCGACGCGGACCGACCCGATGGTGATCGTCTTGATTGACGAGCTTGCCGTTCTGGTCGCCTATGAGACCGACCGAGAGCTGTTGAAGCGGGTCGATGCCGCGCTGCGGCGCATTCTCGCGGTAGGCCGAGCGGTCGGCTACTACGTGTTCGCGTTCGTGCAAGACCCGCGCAAAGAGACCATCGGCATGCGGCACATGTTCCCGCAGAAGGTATCGCTGCGCCTGGACGAGGCTGCCGAGGTTGACATGGTTCTTGGTGAGGGAGCCCGCCGGCGGGGTGCCGAAGCGCATCACATCAGCCGCTCGACACCTGGCGTGGGTTTCGCAGTGAATGAGACCGGAGAAGTCGAGCGGTTCCGAGCCGCATACGTCACCGATGCCCTGATCCGGCTGATCGCCTCCACCCACCCCGCACCACGCCAGGTGCCCATCGTGGTGCCCGAGCCGCCAGAGAAGCCGCAGCGCGCCAGCCGCAGCCGTTCGCGCGGGCAGGAGGACGCAGCATGAGCAACGTCAAAGCTGATCGGCTGCTGCAATTCCTGCGCATGGAGTACCGGGCCATCGTCGTCCAGGAGGTCGACGTGAACTGGCGCTGCCCCTCCTGGACCGCCCAGACAGCGTGCTCCGAAGGAGTCGAACCGACGCCGGCCCTGTGCGCTGCCTGCCCCGTGAAGGCCGAATGCCTCGTCACCGCATTGGTGGTGGACGACCCCGCACCGATCCGCGGAGGCCTGACCCGCGAAGACCGCACCGCCGCATTCCTGGCAATCGAGCAAGACGCCTTCCACCTGGACGACTGGCTGCGGGAGCGTGCCCAAGAACTCCGCATGGTGTCGTGATGCTCGCCACCGTGGGACAGATCACCGCCGGCATGGCCCGCGAATTGGCCGAGGCCGAAGGCGTATGCGCCCGACCGCTGCTGCGCCGCGTGACCGACCGTGAAACCGGCGCGGTGTCGCGGGTGGCGTTGGCGTGCGGGTCGACCCGTGAGGCAGTATGCCCGGCCTGCGCTGGCAAGGCTCGACGGCTCAGGATGCAGCAATGCGCCGAGGGCTGGCATCGCACCGACGAACCAGAGGCTGATACCGGCGGTATCACCGACAACGCCGCACCGGGTGATACCGGCAGTATCAGCGACAACACCGACCCTGATACTGGCGGTATCACTCCCGGCAGACGTGTCCGGTCGACCAAGCGCCGCCAAGACGTGCCTGATCTTCCGCACGTGCCAATGAGTGACCGCACGGTCGGGGTGGTGTTCAGCGGCCGGGACGGCAAGGAGCACCGCCCGTCGATGTTCATCACGCTCACGTTGCCGTCGTACGGCGCGATTCACGACGGGGCACCAGTCACGCCGGCCACCTACGACTATCGGCGGACGGCGTTGGACGCGATGCTGTTCCCGCGACTGCTCGATCAGTTCTGGAAGACACTGCGCCGAACGGCGGGTTTCAACCTGCAGTACTTCTCGGCCATCGAACCGCAGCGCCGGCTAGCTCCGCATCTGCATGCCGCGATCCGGGGTGTCATTCCACGCAAGGTGCTGCGCCAGGTAGTCACCGCCACGTATCTGCAAGTCTGGTGGCCCGCGTTCGATCACGCCATCTACGTTGACGAGCTGCCCCGCTGGACAGGCACCGACTACGCCGACCCTCGCACCGGTGAGCTGCTGCCCACCTGGGAGGAATCCCTCGACGCCATCGACAACGATCCCGACGCGGCGCCGGCGCACGTGATGAGATTCGGCAGCCAGCTCGACGCTCAAGGGATCGTGCGCGGCCAGCCCGACGCCGACCGCGCCATTCGCTATTTGACGAAGTACCTCACCAAGGACGTGGTCGGCACCAACGACGACGACCAAGAAGCGCGCCGCCGCGCACACATCGACCGGCTGCATCTCGAGCTCCGCTACCTGCCCTGCTCCGAACGCTGCGCGAACTGGCTGCGCTACGGCATCCAACCCAAGCACGCCGGTCCCCACCTGGCGCCGGGCTTCTGTAACGGCAAAGCGCATCGGCGCGAGCACCTGGGGCTTGGTGGCCGGCGCGTGTTGGTGTCGCGCAAATGGTCGTCCAAGACACTCGCCAGGCACCGGGCAGACCGCGCCGAAGTCGTACGCGAAGCACTGGAATCGGCCGGCTTGGTCGCCCCCGACGTGGAACGGCTCTCGGCCAGCGTTACCACCACCGATGGGCGTGCCCGGTTCGTGTGGGAACAGATCGAAGGCGACCACACCACCTACGCCGAGGTAGTCATGCTGGCGGTCGCAGAACGGCGACGCTGGCGAACCGAATACGAAGCAGCCCGTGAAGTTCAGCAAGGCCGTTCAGCAATGCCGCCGTGACCGCAGACCGCTTCGACCTCCCCGATGACTGCCCACCGTGGGTCAGGGCTGACCGGTCAAGGGAGAGCGAAGCGAATCACGCAGTGACACGAAGTGCCCTTGACGGGGCAGACATGACCCACCAATTCCTTCCCAACGTCGGGGAGGGCGAAGCACCTACGTTCCCAGACCCCAGGGGGTGGATATCCGTGGCTGAGAAGCTGTTGACGATGGCCGATGTGGCTGAGTTGTTGTCGGTGCCGATTGGCACGTTGTATTCGTGGCGGCACCGTAACGAGGGTCCGCGCGCTTACAAGATGGGTCGGCACGTCAGGTATAGCCGGGCTTCGGTTGAGTCGTGGTTGAAGGGGTGCCTTGAGGAGGCAGATCATGGCCTCGATTGAGCGGCGCGAGCTTCAACGAACAGATCGGTCGGGCCGGGTTCGCGCTGTTGTCCGGTACAAGCTTCGTTATCGGGACGCGTCCGCTCGGGAGCACTCCGAGACCTTCGCTCGGCTGAGTGACGCGGAGCGGCGCAAGGCAGAGATTGAGGTCGCCCTCGGCGCCGGCACCTGGCACGACCCTCGCCGCGGAGACGTTCGTTTGAAGGACTGGGCGAAGGAGTGGCTGCCGACCCGTCACGATCTGCGGCCCACCACTCATGCCCGCTTGGTGACGACGATGGAACGCCAGGTGCTCCCTCGCTTTGGCGATGTGCCGCTGATCAAGATCACGAACGGCGCGGTGCGGGCATGGGTGGCTGATCTGTTGGCCGAGGAACTGTCGCCGGCGACTGTGCGTAAGGCTGTGTTCGCCTTGCGGCGGTGCCTGGATGCTGCCGTTGAGGACCGTCGCATATCGGCCAACCCTGCTCAGAAGGTATCGCTTCCGTCTGAGAAGGCGAAGCGGCCTCGATACCTAACCAGGGACGAGGTGGAGCGCCTCGTTGATGAAATCCCTGATCGGTACCGCGCGCTCGTGCTGGTGGGAGCCTTCGCCGGCCTGCGATGGGGTGAAGCGATTGGGCTGACCCGCGAGAACGTCGACCCGCTGCGATCACGGATCACGGTGATGTCGACGGCCATTGAGGTCGGCGGGAAGGTGCAGCTCGGCCAGGAGCCCAAGACCGCTAGGTCGCGTCGCACGGTGCCGGTTGCGCGCTCGATCATGTGTCGAATCGCGAACCACCTCGATCAGTATGTTGAGCCGTCGCCGGATGCTCTCGTGTTCACGACGACCACGGGCGGGCCTCTGTATAGGGGCACCTTCGGTCGTCAGACTTGGAGGCGAGCGGTCGCCGCGGCGGGTCTGGACGGCTTCACCTTTCACGGCTTGCGGCACAGCTTCGTGTCGATCTTGGTCGCCGCCGGCTGCAACGTGCGCGAGGTCTCGGAGTGGGCGGGCCACAACAGCGTTGCCTTCACACTCACCCGCTACGGCGGTCTGTATCCCGACGGCTCAGACGCCGCCGTCGACCGCCTCGACGCGCTACTCGGCTGAGCGTTCGTGTCCCGTACGTGTCCCGAGGGCTTGAGGTTGGAACATGCGAAGCGGCTCCCGCCGGGTGTTATACCCAGTGGAAGCCGCTTTCGTGCCTTGCAGCCCCGACGGGATTCGAACCCGCGCTACCGCCTTGAGAGGGCGGCGTGCTAG
>DAOSUG010000039.1:0-9506 GCA_035378545.1 Micropruina sp.
GACAGCTTGCCCAGAGGATGCATGCCTGCCAGCGTATGCGGCCCCGTGCGGCCACGTGGTCGGTGCCCGCGCTGCGCGACCCCGGACGCCGTCGAGGCACACGCTGATCCATCGCCGGTCGAACCTGCCGAAACGGTCATCAGCAGAGGGCTCGGCAGGCTCAACCAACGGACGTGAGGGTGATCGGCTCGTCCCTGGGCACACCAATCACGCTCTCCGAGCGAGTCGCGACGCCGATGTGGGGGTGCGAGGTTCCAGCATGGACGGTGTGACTGCACGCACCTGGTATCGATCCGTGACGCCGCTGGCCATTGTGGCCGTGGCCCTGTCGTGGACGGGCTGTGCGAAGACCCCGCCAGCGCTCACGCCGACGGCGCAGGCCAGCGCGACGGTCGCCGTACCGGAATCACCGTCGGCCACGGACTCGCCGGCGGCTAGCGCGTCCGCCTCCCCCACCGCGTCGGCGACCAGCGCTTCGCCCAGTGCGTCCGCGACGGCGAGCGCGACGGCCACGTCCGGGCCGGCCGTGAAGGCGACAGGTTCGCTGAAGCTGTTCGCGAACGCCAGCAAGAAGCTCACCGGCAGCTGCCAGAACAAGGCCGGCGCCCCGACCCTGACCGTCGCGGACAAGAAGAACGACTTCTTTCAGACCGTGGACGTGACGCTGGTGCTGACGGCGGGCAAGAAGAGCGTGGCGAGCATCACCATCGACCTGGGCGAGGACTCCGAGCTGATCACCCGCAAGCTCACCTACAACGCTGGGCAACCTGCGTCGGGAACGTCCGCGAAGCTTGCGGTCAGGGGGGCGACCTACACGGTGGCCGGCACGTTGGCCAGTGCCGAGAACGGCTCCCCCGCGGGCACCATGCCGGTTATCCTCACCGTGGCCTGTGCCGGCACGAGTTGGTGAGGCCGGCCCCGACCACGGGCCCGGGGTGTGTCCTTCGAATCATTTGCCGTTCGGGCACACACCACTGGTTCACTTGGCGATCTTGACGCCCACCTTCTGCGACTGCGCTGCATAGCCAGACTTGGTTCCGGTGACGACCACGCTGACGGTCTTGCCCTTGTCTTTGCTGGTCAGCTTGTACCCGGTCTTGGTCGCTCCCTTCACCTTGTCGCTGCCGCGGTACCACTGGTAGCTCAGCTTCACCGTGCCGGGGCCCCAGTTGCCGCCCTTGGCCGTGAGCCAACGGCCCGACTTGCGCGTACCGGAGATAGTCGGGGTCTTCGGGCTCAGTGTGCCCTTCACGACCGCAGCGGTGGCTGCTGAGGCACGCGAGGTCGTGATGTATCCGGCCAGGGTTCCGGTCACCTGCACAGTGATGGTCTTGCCGACGTCCGCGGGCTGCGGTTGGTAGGTGGCCTTGGTAGCGCCCTTGATGGCGGTCGACCCCGCGTACCACTGGTAGGTGAGCTTCGCGGTGGCCGGCGACCAGGCACCCGGTACGGCCATGAGCGTTGAGCCGACCTTCGCGCCACCCGTGATCGTCGGGGTGCCGCCGGTCAGCGTGCGCGGCACCGAAGCGCTGGGCTTCGATTGTGTGGTCACCGGTGCGTACCCGGTCTTCGTCGCGGTCACCGCAACCGTGAGCGCCGAGCCCGCATCGGCGGCCGTGATCGTGTAGGTCGCCCGGGTGGCACCCCCGATCGCGACGCCGCCGCGGTACCACTGGTACGCCAACGCCACTGGGGCCGGTGCCCACGTGCCCGTCTGCGCGGTCAGTGTCGAACCCACCAGGGCCTTGCCGCTGATCGTGGGAACAGGCCTTGCGGTCAGCGTGAGCAACGGCACCGTGCCGGTGGCCGCCGAGGTGCGTGCGGTGGTGGTGTACAGGCGCTTGGTGCCGGTGACCCGCACGCTCAACGCGTAGCCGGCGTCGGCGACACCCGGGGTGTAGGTGGTCTTGGTCGCCCCACTGATCGGTGTTCCGCCGCGCAACCACTGGTACCGCAGGCTCACCGAGCCGGGCCCCCAGGTGCCGGCGCCGGCGGTCAGCTTCTGCCCCACCACCGCCTTGCCCGCGATCTTCGGGGTCGGTGCGGTCAGCGTCATGTACAGGGCGGCCCAGGTGTTGTCGTCCACAGAACCGGTCACCGGACGTCCGACGGCCGCTTGGAACGCCTTGACCGCCGCGACGGTGTCAGTACCGAAACTGGACGGGGAGCCGGTTCTGTACCCGACCGCGCTCAGCAGAGTGCTCAGCGCGGTCACCGAACCACCACGCGCACCGCTGGAAATCTTGGTGGTCAGGGTGGTCAGGGTCTTGGGTCCGGCCTCGCCGTCGCTCTCGAGACCCTTGGCCTTCTGGAACTTCTTCACCGCCGACACCGTCGCAGAGTCGAACGTGCCCGTGGTCGAGACGGTGTAGCCGGCCGCCCCCAGCAGGTGCTGCGTGGCAGTCACCTTGGCACCCGAGGCGCCCGAGGTGAGCACCAGGTTGAACGGCACCACGTCGTAGTCGCGCAGGTCGTACTGGGCGATCAGCTCGTTGATCCTCTGGGCGTACCCGGCGGCGTTCTTCGGCTGCACGACCTTGGCGATCGCCGTCACGTACGCGGGCTGGTCACCGATCACCGCCCGGGCGGCGCTATAGGCGGAATCCTGCGACACCGCGACCGCGTGGGCGGCGAACGAGTTCTTCACCGAGGTGTATTTGGCGTAGCGGGTGCCCGAAACCGTCACGCAGCCCGCCTGCAGGGTGCTCGCGGCCGACGCCGTGACACCGTCCTTGCCGGCCAGCACGAAGCTCGACAGCCGGCGCAACCCGGCGTAGTAGCGGCGCTTCTTCCAGTAGCTCAGCGTGGTGCGCACCACGCCGGAGGCCCGGCCGCGGGCCTCGATGACGCGCCAATCACCGTTGCTCAGTTTCTTGGTCAGCACGGCCACGTGACCGATGCCGTTGGAGCGGGCCGGGTTGTTGCGCAGGAACACCAGGTCGCCCACCTTGGGTGAGCCGGTGACCTTCTTGGTGACGTTGTACTGGGCGGCCGCCAGATCGGTGATCCGGTTGCCGGAGCGTCCGAACAGCCACTCGACGAGTTCGGAGCAGTCGAATTTGGCTGGGTCGGTGTTGCTGATCGCAGCCTCGGCGCCCAGCACGTACGGCTTGCCCACCTGCGCGTCCGCAAGACTGGCGAACTGGGCGGCGGTCATCGAGGCGGAGCAGCGGGTGTCGAAGTAGTTCTTGGCGTTCTTGGCCACCGACGAGGTGCCCCAATCGCTGGCCTCGATGGCCTGCGCGATCGACACCGAGGCGGGCACACCGTAGGTTCGCTGCGCCGCCTGGGCCGGTGCCACGACGCCGGCGATGAACTTGTCTTTGGCGTTCGCGCTGATGGTCGCCGCCGTGACACCGGACACGTCGACCAGCGCCACCGTCGCGGCGAGGGTCAGGCTGACGGTCAGGGACAGCACCTTCGAGGGGAATCGCACAATGAACTAGCTACCGACGCGCCGCACGCGTCGGCAAGGGTCCACTTGAGGGTTGCTGCTCAGCCTTTCTTCAGAAATCGCGTGCGACTAGGGGTTTTGGTTACTGGTTCGCTCAAGTTGCGCTTAAGGGTTCACTCGAGGGTTGCATCCCGGGCCCGAATAGGCCTCGGGCCGGATCCCCGATGTCCTCCTCGTCGTTCGCCCTGCGATCACCCGAGCCGGCCACATGCTGGCGGGACGCACCCGGGGTCGCCAGACGCGCCCGTCCGGAGCGGGTGGGTTTTGCCACCGACTGCGGTGGCAAAACCCACCCGCTCGCAATCCCACGCGCAACCAGGCCGAGGTACCGGTGGTCGCGGACTTGGCCAAGGTGCCTGTGTCGAAGCGCCTGTTCGGGTCGGGGTGGTGATTGGATGACGTTTCGTCACACCCTGCCGCTCCAGCCTGGTCTGCATCGCTTGACGAACGAGTGGGGACGCGCGGCTCTCCGGGTGACAGAACGGTCAGTGTGGACGGGGCGGTGCACACGCCTGCTCAGC
The DNA here is from genome assembly GCA_035378545.1 of Micropruina sp. Lineage (GTDB taxonomy): Bacteria > Actinomycetota > Actinomycetes > Propionibacteriales > Propionibacteriaceae > Micropruina. Next base: position 3,976 of record DAOSUG010000039.1, read on the forward strand.
GCGGCGGGCGTCCAGGCCCGAGGTGAGCAGGATGTGAACCGAGGTGGGGGCGCTTCCGGGCTCGAAAAATCTGCCCTCCATCGGGCCCGCCGCGATCCATCGAGCCCGGTTCCTGGCCGCAACGAGGAGTACCCGGAAGCTCTCCCCTGGCCACCCGCGCTCGGACGACCTCCGCGTTGAGCGGAACTCTTGAACAGGGTTGGGAGACCGTCCCCCACTCCGTTCAGGGGGCTGAGCAAGACGCGTGAACGGAGTTGGGAACCGTCCCCAACTCCGTTCACGTACGGGATTCACCCGGTCGTCGGCCCGAGCGATCAGCCCATCAAGGCCTTCGCCTTGGCGACCGCGGCGTCGGCGGTGATGCCGAACTTCTCGAACAGCAGCGCGCCGTCGGCGGAGGCGCCGAAGTGGTCGATGCCGATCGCCTCGGTGTTGGCGCCGATCAGATCCTTCCAACCGACCGGCACACCGGCCTCGATGACCACTTTCGGCACGGACGCCGGCAGCACCTGCTCGCGGTACTCGTCGTCCTGGGCCTGGAACCACTCCACGCAGGGCAGCGAGACCACCCGGGCCGGGATGCCGTCCGCCTCAAGGGTCTTGGCCGCCTCGACGGCCACCTGCAGCTCGGAACCCGTGCCGACCAGCACCACCTTCGGCTCGCCCGAGGCCTCCTTGAGCACGTACCCGCCCAATGCGGTGTTGGACGCCGCGGCGAAGCCCGACTCGTCCGACCGATCGAGAATGGGCAGGTTCTGCCGCGACAGGATCAGCGCGGCCGGACGGTTCTTGGTGCGTAGGATCTGCGCCCACGCGTGCGCGGTTTCGTTGGCGTCGCCGGGGCGCACCACGTCGAGGTTCGGCATCAGCCGCAGGCTCATCACGTGTTCGATCGGCTGGTGGGTGGGGCCGTCCTCGCCGACGCCGACCGAGTCGTGGGTCCAGACGAACGTGGTCGGCGCATGCGACAGCGCGGCCAGCCTCGGGGTGGTGCGCATGTAGTCGCTGAAGACCAGGAAGGTCGCGCAGTAGACCCGGGTCAGGCCGTCCATCGTGATGCCGTTGGCGATGTTGCCCATGGCGTGTTCGCGGATGCCGAAGTGCAGCGTGCGTCCGCCGGGCGCACCGGTGAACTCGTGGCTGCTGCGGTCGGACGGAATGAAGCTGTTGACCCCGGCCATCGTGGTGTTGTTCGAGCCGGCGAGGTCGGCCGAACCGCCCCACAACTCAGGCACCGGTGCGGCCAGCGCCGACAGCACCTTGCCGGACGCGGCCCGGGTGGCCATCGAGCCGGGCTCGAAGACCGGCAGAGCGGCGTCCAGATCGGCCGGCACCTCGCGGGCCAACACGCGGTCGAGCAGTTCGGCCTGCGTGGGGTTCGCCGACCGCCAGGTCTCGTAGCGGGGCTCCCACTCGTCGTGCAGCGCCTTGGCCCGCTCGGCGGCGTTGGCCCGCACGGCGTCCACGATCGAGGTGTCGATCGCGAACGGCTCGTTCTCGAAGCCGAGTTCGGCCTTCAGCGCGGCGATCTCGTCGGCGCCGAGCTTGCTGCCGTGGACGCTGTGGTCGCCGGCCTTGTTGGGCAGCGGCCAGCCGATGATCGTGGTCACCTTGATGAAATGCGGCTTGTCGGTGACGGCCTTGGCCCGCTCGAGCACGTCGTAGAGCTCAGCGACCTTCTCTTCGTAGGTGGTGAAGCCGTTGGTGAAGTCGACGTGGTAGGTGTCCCAGCCGTAGGCGTCGTAGCGGGCCTGGACGTCTTCTGAGAATGCGATCTTGGTGTCGCCCTCGATCGAGATGCGGTTGTCGTCGTAGATCAGGAACAGGTTGCCCAACTCGAGCGTGGCCGCCATCGAGCTGGCCTCACCCGAGACCCCCTCCTGCATACAGCCATCGCCGGCGATCGCGTACACGTTGTGGTCGAACACCGACTCGCCGGGGGTGGCCTGCGGGTCGTACAGCTCGCGGGAGCGCCGGGCGCTCATCGCGAAGCCGACCGCATTGGCAACACCGGCGCCCAGCGGGCCGGTGGTGCACTCCACGCCCTTGGTCAGGCCGAACTCGGGGTGGCCGGGGGTGAGCGAATCCCACGTGCGCAGGCTTTGCATGTCGTTCAGTTCGAGCCCGAACCCGTTGAGGTAGAGCTGCGCGTACTGCGTCATCGACGAGTGCCCAGCCGACAGCACGAACCGGTCGCGACCCAGCCAACGCGGCTCGGCGGGATCGACCTTCATCACCTTGGCGTAGAGCAGGTAGGCGACCGGCGCCAGCGAGACCGCGGTACCGGGGTGCCCGTTGCCGACCTTCTCGACGGCATCGGCGGCGAGCACGCGGGCGATGTCGACCGCCTTGGCGTCCTGCTCGGTCCAGGTGAGAGTACTCATGGGCGCTTCCCTTCGAATGACACGCCTCGCTGCGTGGAGACGCCGGTGGAATCAGTCACAGCCAACCCTATTAGGTGCGTCCAGGCGCTGGGGCGATGGGTGGGGAAGTCTCGCATTTTGCGTGAGTACGTGGGTGCGGCCCGCATTGTGCGTGTGGACGTGGGTGCAGCGCCGTATCGGGGCCTCGGAGCCGTTCGGGAACGCGGCCCAGCACGACCGGCTGATCCGCCGAACCCCCACCCAACTATCTCCCGCCTGCGAAGCTTCGCAGGCGGGAGATAGTTGGGCGGGCGTTCGGGCAGGACGGGCCGCCGGCTTCGGGCTCAGCTTTCGAGGGCGCGTCCGGTCTGGTCGGGCAGGGCCAGCGCGGCTCCGGCGGCCAACAGGAACGCCACCCCGAAGACACCGAACACCAGCACCATGCCGCCGGCCCCGAGCAGCAACGGCACGCTCAGTGGCGCGAGCATGGACGCGATCCGTCCGAACGCTGCGGCCGCCCCCGTGCCCTTGCCGCGCACCGCGGTCGGGTACAACTCGGGGCCGACGGCGTACAGCGCACCCCAGGCGCCGAGGTTGAAGAACGACAGCGCACACCCGGTGACGATGATCAGTGTCTCGGTGGTGGCGAACCCGAATGCGGCAGCTGCGAGGGCCGAGCCGGCCAGGAACGTCGCGAGGGTGATCCGGCGCCCCCACGTCTCGATCAGCCAGGCGGCGACCGCATAGCCCGGAATCTGCGCCAATGTGATGATCAGCGTGAACTCGAAGCTGCGCACCAGCGGGAAGCCGCGCTGCACCAGCAGGGTCGGAATCCAGATGAACGCCCCGTAGTAGCTGAGGTTGATGCAGAACCAGACGGCCCACAGTGCGGCAGTGCGGGCCCGATAGGCCGGCGACCAGATCGAGTCGGTGGGCGTAGCCCTGGCCGGCGGCGCGTCCGGGCTGGGCACGGGTTCGACACCTGCCGCCTCCTCGAAACTACGCACGGCGGCCTCTGCCTGGTCGATGCGTCCCTTCGATTCCAGAAACCGGACGGATTCGGGCAGCCCCCAACGGATCGCGGCGGCATAGGCCGTGGGGATGACGCCGACGGCCAGGGCCCAGCGCCACCCGTCCGGGCTGGAGGGCACCACCAGATAGCCGATCAGCGCGGCGAGGATCCAGCCCACGGCCCAGAACGCCTCCAACGCCACCACCACCCGTCCGCGGATGGCCTTCGGGGCATACTCGCTGACCAGCGTGGACGCCACCGGCAACTCGGCCCCCAGCCCGATGCCGACGATGAACCGCAGCGCGATCAACATGGCCACCGAGGTGACCAGGGCGGATGCGCCGGTGGCGACCCCGTAGAGCAACAGCGTGAGTGCGAATACCTGGCGGCGCCCGATCCGGTCGGCGAGCAGCCCGCCCAGGGACGCCCCGATCGCCATGCCGACGAAGCCGATCGAGCCGATCCACGACAGCGTGGTCGAGTCGAGCTTCCACTGCGCGGCCAGCGCCGCCATCACGAACGAGATCAGCCCGACGTCCATCGCATCCAGCGCCCAGCCGAGGCCCGAGCCGAGCAGCAGCTTGCCGTGCTTGCGGGTGAACGGCAGTCGGTCCAGGCGCTCTGCCCGGGTGAGGGACGTGGCGTTGCTGACGTCGGTCATTATTGGTGCTCCTTGCCAATAAGGCTGCCTCAGTTTAGGGACGCGGAGTGGCCCCGACAAGGCATACTCGACCGATGAACGCGCAACCGACCGACCATCGCACAGCAACTCTGATGGGCGCCGGGCTGATCGGCATGGGGGCTTTGCACTTCGCGGCGCCGAAGGGGTTCGACGCGATCATTCCGCAGGAGCTGCCCGTTGCACCGCGCACCCTCACCTACGCCTCGGGCGTCGCCGAACTGGCCATCGGGGCAGGCCTGCTGCACCCCGCCTCCCGCAAGGTGTCGGCACTCGCGGCGGCCGCCCTGTTCGTGGCCGTCTACCCCGCGAACCTCAACACTGTGCGGGTGGTGGCCGACCAGCCGTTGCCGTACCGGTTGCTCGCATGGGCCCGGCTGCCGCTTCAGGTTCCGCTGATCGTGGCCGCCTGGCGGATCTTCCGCCGCGCGGAGTAATGACGCCCAGGCTGAATGCGCCCAGTCGTGCCACCGAAGGCTGATCGAGGCGCAACCCGGTCATCGCAGGTCGAGCGGGTCGAGCGGGTCGGAGACCACCGTGAGCGTCGGCTCGCCCAGCTCAACACGGGTGGCGGCTCGATCCGCGCATCCCCGCTCAGGGCGTGACGGCGATCTTGACCCCCAGGCGGTCGCGGACGGCGTCGTAGGCGGCCGGAGCCTCGTCCAACCCGAAGGTGTTGGTGACGATGGCGTCGGCGTTCAGGTGTCCCGATTCCAGAAGTCGGACCGCGGCCTGCACGTCGCGGCGCCGGGCGTTGCTGCCGCCGGTGACCTCGAGTTCCTTGTAGTGCAGCAGGTTGACGTCGACCTCGGCGGTCGAACCCTTCGGGAAACCGGCGAAGTAGCTGACCCGGCCCCCCGGACGGGCCAGGTCGAGCGCCACCGAAGCCAGGCTCGGCTCACCGATGCAGATCACGACGACATCGGCGCCCAGGCCGCCGGTGGCGTCCAGCACGGCCTGCTTGACCTCGTCGGGGCCGACCGCGACCGCTCCCAACGCCGCCGCCGGTGCCCGCCTGGCGACCGAGCGATTCGACACGATCACCTGGGACGCACCAGAGGCCTGGGCCAATTGCAGGTGCAGCAGCCCGATCGGGCCGGCGCCCAGAATCGCCACTACGTCGCCGGGCTGTACCCGGTACTGGTTGAGCGCGTTGATACAGCACGACAGGGGCTCTGCGAGCGCGAGATGTGTGGGTTTCACCCGCGTGCGCGTGGTGACCAGGTTGCCCTGGGCGACCGCTCGGGCCGGAATCAGGCAGTAGTCGGCCAGCCCGCCGTCGATCTCGTAGCCGATCAGCTGCAGGTTCTCGCACAGGTGCTCCAGACCCAGCAGGCAGACCCGGCAGTGGTTGCACGAGATCACGATGGACGGCGCCGCCTGCTGCCCGACCTCGTACCCGGTGACGCCGTCGCCGAGGGCGGCGACGCGCCCCGCGATCTCGTGACCCATGATCACGCCTTGGCGGACGCCCGCC
>DAOSUG010000040.1:0-9398 GCA_035378545.1 Micropruina sp.
AAGACCAGCATCAGCCCGCCGAAAACCACCCCGTAGGCGCCGGTCACCCACTGCAGCTCGAGAGTGGACGCACCCAGCTCGCGTCCGATCGTGGGCAGTGCCACGTTGAGGATCGAGTTGTCGAGCATCTCGAACAGGAACACCGCGGACAAGCCGGTCAGGGCGATCCACGCCTCTGCGAGCGACTGCGGTGACCGCCGAGCGAACAGCGTTCTATTCACGAACACTGTTCTACACCTGAACACTGTTCGGGTCAAGCGGTACTGTGCTGCCATGGCCGACACCACACGCGCACTCCCACCCCGAGACCGCTGGGCCCACCGGCAGACCGACTCCTCGGGCGCCGCAGCGGTGCCAAAGCCCGCGATCACCCTCGATCGCATTCTCGACGCGGCGTTCGCCTTGATCCGGTCCGATGGCTACGAGGCCCTGACCATGCGCCGGCTGGCCTCGGCACTGGGCACCGGGGCAGCCTCGCTGTATGCGCACGTGCGCAACAAGGCCGACCTGGACGACCTGTTGATCGGCGAGCTGTGCGCCCAGATCAGGCTGCCGTCTCCCGATCCGTCGGCGTGGCGAGAGGGTTTCGTCGATGTCTGCCACCAGTTGCTCACGCAGTACCGGCGTTATCCGGGCGTCTCGCGCGCGGTGCTGACCATGGCGCCGCAGAGCCTGGACACGCTGCGGATCAGCGAGGGCCTGCTGGCGATTCTGCTGGCCGGACCGAACGCCGTGCGCGACGCCGCCTGGACGATTGACGCGGCCCTGCTCTACGTCTCCGGCTACGCGCTCGAGGACTCATTGAGCGGACGGCACGCGCAGGGCCCGGCGCGCCACCACGAGACGGCCCAGCGGCTGGCCACGCTGCCCCCCGCACGGTTTCCGCTCACCCTCGCGCATGCGTCCGAACTCACCTCGGGCGAGGGCGATGCCCGCTTCGACTTCACCCTTGACCTGCTGCTGGACGGCCTGGCCGGTCGCGAGACCTGAGGCGCCCACGGAGGCGCGTCGGGTCGTGCCCGCTCAGAAGTGCCGCCACCCGATCTCGGCCTGCCATTCGGCGCCGTCGACGGTGACGCCCGGATCGCCGGCGTTGACCTGGCCGATCACCTGCCAACCCTGCGGAACAGCGTCGGGGGCGAAGGTGGCGAGCAGCGCATGGTCGTCGCCGCCGGTCAGAATGAAGGTGAGTGGGTCTCCCCCGCCGACCGCGGCGGCCACCACGCTCTGGGGTTCGGCCACGTCCAGAAGTGCGGTGTGCACGTCGATCGCCACCCCGGACGCCCTGGCCACGTGACCGAGGTCGGCAAGCAGCCCGTCCGAACAGTCGATCATGGACGTGGCGCCGGCCTGTTGCGCCACGATGCCCTGCCCGTAGGGCGGTTCGGGCACCCGGTGCGCGACCACCACGGCCCGTGGTGAGCGGAAGCCGCGATTCAGCACGGTGAGGCCCGCCGCAGCCCAGCCGAGGCGTCCGCAGACCGCCACCACATCGCCGGGACGGGCCCCCGCGCGGGTCACCGGCGCACGGCCCTGCAGATCGCCGAAGACGGTGGCGCTCGCGGTGATGTCGCGGCCGCGGGTGGTGTCGCCGCCGAGCAGCACCAGCCCGGCGCTCGCGCACTCCTCACGGACCCCCAGGCCGAACTCGCTCACCCATGCTGTTTCGAGTTCGGGCGGCAGCGTGAGCGCCATGACCAGCCCGACCGGGCGGGCACCCATCGCCTCGAGATCGGACACCGCCGACGCGACCGCCTTGCGTCCCACATCGTGGGGGCTCGACCAGGCGCGACGAAAGTGCACGTTCTCGACCATGGTGTCGGTGCTGACGGCCACGTCGCCGTCGACGCTGAAGACCGCGCAGTCGTCGCCCGTGCCCAGCCGCACAGCGGGCGACGTGGGCAACCCGTGCGTGATGGACTGGATCAACTCGAACTCGCCGGTCTCGGCCACCGATCGTCCCGCCATGAAGTTGAGACTACGGCCTGCTCGGTGGAACCATCCGATGGTGTCTCCGATCTCGCGCAAGCAGGCCCTGGGCGCTGCCGTTGCGGCCTACCTGCTCTGGGGCTTTCTGCCGCCCTTCCTCGCGGCGCTGAAGCCGGCCACCCCGCTGGAGATCCTGGCCCACCGCATCGTCTGGTCGTTCGTGCTGGTGCTGCTGGTGCTGGTGTGTCTGCGCAGCTCGTGGACGTGGCTGCGCACCTCGGTGTTCACCCGGCGGACGTGGCCCACGCTGGCCGCCGCGGCGGCGCTGATCGGCACCAACTGGATGGTCTACATCTGGGCGGTCAACAACAACCACGTGGTCGAGGCGTCGCTGGGTTACTTCATCAATCCCCTGGTCAACGTGCTGTTCGGAGTGCTGCTGTTCCGGGAGCGGCTCGGCACCGGGGCCCGGGTCGGCGGCGGCATCGTGCTGCTCGGCGTGCTGGTGATCTCGGCCGGCAACTGGCAGGGGCTGTGGGTCTCGCTCACCCTGGCCTGCAGCTTCGGGCTGTACGGCGTGGTGAAGAAACGATCGACGCTCACGGCCCTGCAGGGGCTGCTGGTGGAGTCGGCCTTCCTGACCCCGCTCGCGTTGCCGTACCTGCTCTGGCTGGGCCCGCGCGGCCAGTTCGGCACCTCTTTGACCATGTCCCGTCATGCTGATCGCCGCGGGCGCCGTCACGGCGATTCCGCTGTGGTTCTTCGCCGTGGCAGCTCCTCGGCTGCAGTTCGGCGTGCTGGGTGTGCTGCAGTACGTCGCACCCACGATCCAGTTTCTGCTCGGCATCACCGTGTTCGGCGAACACGTCACCGTGTCGTACTGGATCGGTCTGATCGGAGTCTGGATCGGCTCCGCGATCTACCTCGCCATGACCATTCGCGACCGGGAGGAGCCGGCCGTCGAAGAGCCCACCTGACGAGCGTCGGGGGCCGTCCCCCCGCCGAGACCCACCGCGGAGCGCAGCCCCGCCGGGCCACGGTCAACCGCAGATCAGCGCAGGCCGACCGGACGCTCCATCGCCTGGTCGATCAGGTCGGTGATCAGGCTGGTGTAGTCGATGCCGCTGGCCGCCCACAACGACGGGAACATCGAAATGTGGGTGAATCCGGGCATGGTGTTGATCTCGTTGACCAGCACGCGCCCGTCCGCGGTGATGAACAGGTCGACCCGCGCCAGACCCTCGGCACCCATCGCCTCGAAGGTACGGGCGGCGACATCACCGGCACGGCGACGCAGCTCGTCGCTCATCTCGGTGGGCACCTTGAGCAGCGCCTCGTCGTCCGAGACGTATTTCGCTTCGAAGTCGTAGAAGGCATTCTCGTCGCGCATCACGATCTCACCGGGCAGGGACACCCGGGGTGCGCCACCGCGCCCGCCGAGCACCGCGAACTCCACCTCTCGGGCGTTCAGCACCGCCTCTTCGATGACCAGCTTGGGGTCGAACTTGTGCGCCATCAGCACGGCCTGCTCGAGTTCGTCCGAACTGTTCACCCGGGTGATCCCCACGCTGGAGCCGCCGCGCGCCGGCTTGACGAACACCGGGTACCCCAGCGCCTCGATGCGGGCCAGCGTCTCGTCGCGCTGCTGGCTCCACTGGCGCGCGGTCACGGTGACGAAGCGACAGCCCGGCAACCCCGAGGCCGACAAGGTGCGCTTCATCCAGTCCTTGTCCATGCCATTGGCGCTCGCCGCGACCCCGGAGCCGACGTAGCGAAGGCCGACCATCTCGAACAGTCCCTGAATGGTGCCGTCTTCACCGAATGGGCCGTGCAACAGGGTGAACGCGACATCGATCGGTTGAATGTCGACGAGCCGGTCGCCCTGCAGGGTCGCGATGCGCGCACCCCCGGACTCGCCCGGCAGCAGCACCGCGGTGGGTCGCGACTCGCTCAACCGCGGCAGCTCGTCACCCTGCTTGCGCAGGTCGCGCAGCTCATCGGGGTTCACCTGGACCCAACGACCCGACGGAGTGATGCCGATGCCCACCACCTCGAAGCGATCGGCATCGATGGCTCGGCTGACGCCGCCCGCGGTCATGCACGACACGTCGTGCTCCGAGCTGACCCCGCCGAAGACGATGCCCACCCGGATGCGTTGCGCCATGGGTCCTCCTGATCGTGGTGCATTGTCACCCTAGTGGTGTCGGCTCGCCCGGACGGGCCGCGACACCGGCACCGGTGCCATCGCATGGACGGGCTGGGCACCAGGCGGTGCCAGAAGGTCCCCGGTCACATGTTCGTACGCGCGGGATGGTTCCAAGGCTTCGAACTGACGATCGTCCGCTCGCCGACATGAGCGCGGTGAGCGCCCGTCCGCCCCATCAGCGCCGAGGCACGACGAGTGCGGGTTCAGCACAGACCGAGACCCATCGGTTCGCGAGTGACGGTGTCGCCGGCAGGTGTGAGCCGTAGTCCGCAGAACTCGAACACCGCGGTTTCGGGCAGCCGCGCCCCGGCGGACCCGATGAACGGTGACTCTGCCGGCCGACTCACAGGGATTCATAGCCAACCGACAGGGTGCGCTTGGACTGATCGCCAACACTGGCATGGACGAGAGGGGCAATGGCCATGGCTGAGCCGGCGGGAACGACACCGCAATCGGACGCCGACCGCACGGGTGTGGACGCGCCCACGGAGGTGCTGCCCACGGGCGTCATCGGGCCGGACCCCACACTGCCGATGCCGGTGTCGCCGTGGAGCCGGCCCGACGCGAACTGGGCAGCACCCGACGAGAGGACGCGGGCGACGTGGGCCCAGGCCGGTCCCCAGCAGGGCTACGCGGGGCAGCAGGCGTATCCGGGCCAGCCGACTCCGGGCCAGCAGGCGTATCCCGGCCAGCAGGGCTACCCGTCGCAGCCCTATCCGGGCCAGCAGGGCTACCCGTCGCAGCCCTATCCGGGCCAGCCCGGGTTCTCGCAGCAGAGCTATGCGGGGCAGGGCTATCCGGTGCAACAGGGCTACCCCCAGCAGGGATCAGGGCAGGAGGGTTACCCGCCACAGGCCTACTCGGGGCAGCAGAATGCCTACCCGGACCAGCAGGCCCACCCGGGCCAGGATGCCTACCCGGGCCATCCGGGCGCCTCCTACGGACCGCCGCAGTATCCGTCCGGCTCTGCACCCGGCGGATCCCTGCAGCCCGCGGCAACGCCGCCACGCCGAGGCGCACGCCGCGGTGTCGCGCTGGTGCTGGCAGTGGTGCTGGCGCTGGTCGTCGCCGGCGTGGGTTCCGGGTGGGCCGCCCGGGTCATCCTGGGCACGGACCAGCCCTCGCCCTCCAGCAGTCAGCCTCAGATCGAACCGTCCTCACCAGTGGATCCCGCGGCGGGCGGCGGGCAGCCCGGCGGGTCGCGTCCCACCACGGGCGGCAACACCACCAGCGACGAGGTGAGCGCGGCGGAGTCCGCCGGCGTGGTAATGATCGAGGCGCGCTCATCGGCCGGACTCGGCGCGGGCACCGGCATGGTGCTCACCGCGGACGGCAAGGTGTTGACCAACTACCACGTGGTCGCGGGCTCTGAGAAGCTGGCGGTCACGATCGCCGATTCGGGTGACACCTACGCGGCAACGGTGATCGGCTTCGACCAGACCAGGGACGTGGCGCTCCTCCAACTGAAGGACGCCAGCGGCCTGGCCACCGTGCGACCCGACACGCAGGTGCCCGAGGTCGGCACGAACATCGCCGCGGTCGGAAACGCCGGGGGGCGCGGTGCACTGGTCAAGGCACCCGGAAACGTCACGGGCACCGACCAGGACCTGACCGTCTCGTCCGAGTCGCCGTGGGGCAACACCGAGGATCTTTCCGGCCTGATCTGCACCGACGCGGGTGCGGTTCCCGGCGATTCCGGCGGCCCCATGTTCGACGACGACAGCGAAGTGATCGGCATGACCACCGCCGGGTCCACCCGCAAGGGCACCAGCTGCGCCGTTCCGATCGGAACTGCGTTGCAGGTGGTGGCACAGATCGACACTGGCCGGGACGCCGGCAGCGTGCGGGTCGGACCGGCCGGCTACCTGGGCATCAAAGTGGACGATCAGCAGTCCGGTACCGGAAAGACGATCACCGAAGTCGTCGAGGGCAGCCCGGCGGCGCAGGCCGGAATGACGGCCGGCAGCCGGCTCACCCAGGTGAATGGAACCGCGATCCGCGCCACCACCAATCTCGCCACGGTGATCCGGGCACTGGAGCCCGGCGAGCAGGTTCGGATCGAATGGACGACCGCCGACGGCACGAAGCGTTCGAGCACGGTCACGCTGGGCAGCAGCCCGGTGGCCTAGGGCGCGAACCGCACCCAATACAGTGCGTGCGCGGCTAACACCTCGGCCGCACAGACTGCGGCCACCGAACCTGCGGTTGCCCACCCTACGAAGCCACGACGATGCCGGCTGCTCCAGCGGTGCCGATGGCCCGATGGGGGGTGGACTCCGCCCGATCGTCGTGTGACCTGTGGTGACCATGGACCTGACCGCTTTCTACTCACTGATGGCGATCACCTGCTTCACCCTGGTCGGGTTGTGGTGGACTGTGGTCGAGCGCCATCCGGAGTCGAAGTCCGACGTGCACAGCCGCAAGCTGGCCGGCGGGGTGTACCTCTCGTTCCTGCTGCCGGGGCTGATGAGCACGTTCGCGCAGGTGGACGCCGGCAACCCCCTGGTGTGGCGGTCGAGCTTCACGGTGGCCGCGGTCGTCGGACTGGCCAACACCTGGCCGTTGCTGAGGCTCGATCGCAACGGCGCCCGGGGACCGTTTCGGCGCTTCCGCTGGCTCGTGCTGGTGATCTACGGCGCGATCGTGGTGGTCGCGCTGGTTCCGGCCGTCGCCCAGGCCGTCGGCGCCACGGCGCTGCAGTCGGCGGCGATCGCCCTGATCCTGCTGATCGTGCTGGCCCACGGCCTGGCCTGGGAGTTCATGATGGAACCGGATCAGCCGCCCACGAGCGGAACGACCGGCGAGCCGCAGTAGAACTGCCCGGCACCACCACGAGGCCCGCAGGCCGACCCGGGCATCCCACGTCCGGCGATCTGTGGCGGCGGGCGACTCGGACTGTCTCCGGCGGCCTCTACGATGGCCGCGTGCCCACCCCGTCCGCTTTGAGCGTGCTGCAAAGTTCGTTCGGCTATGACAGTTTCAGGGGCGACCAGGCCGCCATCGTCGACCATGTGATCAACGGCGGCGACGCGCTGGTGCTGATGCCCACCGGTGGCGGCAAGTCGTTGTGCTACCAGATTCCTGCTCTGGTGCGGCCCGGGGTGGGGGTGGTGATCTCGCCGCTGATCGCACTCATGCACGATCAGGTGACCGCGCTGGAGGCCAACGGCGTCCGGGCCGGGTTTCTGAACTCGACGCAGTCGCTCCAGCAGCGCACGGCCACCGAGCAACTGGCGATGGCCGGCGAGCTCGACCTGCTGTATCTGGCTCCCGAACGACTGGGCCTGCCGGGTACCCAGCAGTTCCTGGAGCGGCTCGAGGTGGCGCTGTTCGCCATCGACGAGGCGCACTGTGTGTCGCAGTGGGGCCACGATTTCCGGCCCGACTACCTCAAACTGTCGGTGTTGGGCGAGCGCTGGCCGCAGGTACCGCGGGTGGCACTGACGGCCACCGCAACCCCGTCCACACGCCACGACGTCGTGGAACGGCTGGGCCTGGCCCGGGCCCGCACCTTCACGGCGAGCTTCGACCGGCCCAACATCACCTACCGCATCGAACCCAAACAGCAGCCGGTGCAGCAACTGGTGCAGCTGATCCGCACCGAGCACGACGGCCAGGCCGGCATCGTCTACTGCCTGTCGCGGGCGTCGGTGGAGGCCACGGCCGCGGCCCTGGTCGCCCAGGGCATCACGGCCCTGCCGTACCACGCGGGGTTGCCGGCCGAGATCCGGGCAGCCAACCAGTCGCGGTTCCTGCGTAACGACGGCGTGGTGATGGTCGCCACCATCGCCTTCGGCATGGGCATCGACAAGCCCGACGTCCGCTTCGTCGCGCATCTCGACCTGCCCAAGAGCATCGAGGGCTACTACCAAGAGACCGGACGCGCCGGACGCGACGGTCTGCCGGCCACCGCATGGATGGCGTACGGTCTTGCCGACGTGGTGCAGCAACGGCAACTGATTGAACGATCCGAGGGTGACGCCGCGCACAAGCGGCTGCAGGGGCGACTGCTGGACGCCATGCTCGGGCTGTGCGAAACCACCGGCTGCCGCCGGCAAATGATCCTGGACTACTTCGGTGAGGCGAGCGGGGCCTGCGGCAACTGCGACACCTGCCTCAATCCGCCGGACACCTTCGACGGCACGATCGCGGCGCAGAAGCTGCTGTCCACCGTCGTGCGACTGCAGCGCGAGCGCAACCAGCGGTTCGGCGCCGGCCAGTTGATCGACATCCTGCTCGGCCGGCGCACCGAAAAGGTGCAGCGCTGGCAGCACGACCAGCTGAGCACGTTCGGGCTCGGCACCGAGTTCAGCGACCGGCAATGGCGCACCGTTGTGCGTCAACTCCTGGCGGGCGGCGTGCTGGCGGTCTCCCAGGACGGCCACAGCACCCTCACCCTCACCGAGTCGTCGTGGCCGGTGCTGAAGGGTGCCCAGCCGGTGCTGCTGCGCTCGGACGCCGTCGCGCGCGCCGGGCAGGTCAAGCGACGCGTCGACGCGGGCCGAACGAAGGGCGCGGTTCCGGCCGAGCTGAGCGGCCAGGGTCGAGAACTGTTCGAGCGGTTGCGGGCCTGGCGCGCCGAGACGGCGAAGGAGGCGTCCGTGCCGGCCTATGTGGTGTTCCCCGACGTCACGCTGGTGGCCATCGCGCAGCGGCGTCCGAGCTCACTTGCGGAACTGAGCGCGATCAGCGGCGTGGGCGCGAAGAAGCTGGAGTCGTATGGGCACTCTGTGCTCACGCTGGTCGGTGACGACTGATCGTCGGCGGTCCCCGTGGGGGCGAGATCGACGCCGGCGATCGCAGGGAGCACCCGAACGGCACGAGTGGCGCATGACCCCCACCAGGCCCGTCGCGCTCACCGGGGCCGCCGGTTGCCTCGGAGGCCGGATCGCGCACCGGCACGCCACCGCCGCGTACCGCATGATCCAGCAGCAGAAGCACCGGCGCCTCGCGGTGATGCTGCACCCCTGGCCGGTAGGAGACCCTACGGGAGGTAGTCCGGCGCGGATGAGACTGGCTAGCGTGGCGGGATGACCGAACCCGTTGCCCTCGTCACCGGCGGCTCCCGCGGCCTCGGCCTGCTCATCGCCACCGAACTCGTCGAGCGCGGATTCCACGTGGCCATCTCTGCGCGCAACGCCGACGAACTCACCAGGGCGGCCGACCGGCTCGGGCCTGCCGCTCGCCCGTACACCTGCGACGTGCGTGACCGCGACCAGGTGAACGACCTGGTGCGTCGCGTCGAGGCCGACCTCGGCCCCGT
>DAOSUG010000041.1:0-9280 GCA_035378545.1 Micropruina sp.
ACCGTCCCTACCGGGGCCGGCTGATCCGTTGGGGCACCCGGTTGCACGACCGCTTTCTGCTGCCGGCCTTCGCCGCCGCCGACCTGCGCGAGGTGGTCGGCGACATCAACGAGTGGCTGGCGCAGGCCGCCCCGGGCAGCCGCTTCGACCCGGCCTGGCTCGACCCGTTCTTCGAGTTCCGCTTTCCGCGGCTCGGCGAGAGCGAGGTGGCGGGCGTCCGGCTGGAGTTGCGGCAGGCTATCGAGCCCTGGCACGTGCTGGGTGAGGAGGCCACGGCCACCGGCACGGCCCGCTACGTCGACTCGTCCGTCGAACGAGTGCAAGTGGCGGCTTCCGGTCTGATCGAGGGCCGGCACGTGGTGACCTGCAACGGGGTTCCGGTGCCGCTGACCGCGGTCGAGCACGGCGGTTGGGGCACTGCCCTGGGCTCGGACGACGCGCCCGCCAGCACCGGCATGTTCGTCGGCGGCGTGCGGTACCGGGCCTGGGCCCCCTGGTCGGCCCTGCACCCCACCATGGGCGTGCACGCACCACTGGTGTTCGACCTGGTCGACACCTGGAACGACCGCTCGCTGGGCGGCTTCACCTACCACGTGGTGCATCCCGGAGGTCGCAACTACGACACCTACCCGGTCAATGCGGTCGAGGCCGAGTCGCGCCGGGCGTCGCGGTTCAGCGAGCAGGGGCATACTCCCGGGCCGATCGACACCGCCGGCTGGCCGGCGGCCGAGGCGGTGTTCGGCCCGATGGGCACCGAATACCCCTGCACGCTCGACCTGCGTCGCTACTCGCCCGGCCACGTGAACAACTGAACAGCAGGACAGCTCTACCCCTTAAGGTGGCGCCATGTCCGCTGCGGTAAGCCTCGATACCGGTGTGCTCGATGCCTATCGAGCCCGTCTGGGCGCGGGCGCGGTCGACGAACTGGTCACCGACTCGGGGTTGCGCGCCGACCAGGCCGCCCTCGGTGCCGCCGTGGACGCGATGGGGCTGGGCGGCCTGCTGACGGCCCGGGCCGAGGCCCGCACCTTCGCTGCCGATGAAGGCGTCACCTATGGCACCGAACGCAGCGGCAGCCGCAGTTGGGCGATCGACCCGATCCCGGTCGTGCTGGGCGCCGCCGAATGGACGACGCTCGAGGCCGGCCTGCGGCAGCGTGCGACGCTGCTCGACCTGGTGCTCTCGGATCTGTACGGCGAGCGCACGCTGCTGCGGCGGCGGGTGATTCCGCCTCAGCTGGTGCTGGCCCACGACGGCTACATTCGCCAGACCGACGGCATCGGCGCTCCTGGACGACGCCAACTGGTGGTGGCCGCGGCCGATGTCGGACGCAACGCCGACGGCGTCTGGACGGTGATCTCGGACCGCACCCAAGCCCCGTCCGGCCCCGGGTATGCGATGGCGACCCGGCGGATCATCTCGCGGGTGATGGCCGGCCTGCACCGTGGCACTGCGCTGGCCCGGCTGCGCGGCTTCTTCCAGACCTTCACCGCGTCACTGCAGGACGCGTCGCCGTCGGCCACCGAGCCGCCGCGGGTGGTGCTGCTCACCCCGGGTCCGGGCAGTGAGACCGCCTTCGAGCAGGCGTACCTGGCCACCCTGCTGGGTTTCCCACTGGTCGAGGCCGACGACCTGGTGATGCAGCGGGGCATGGTGTGGTTGCGCGCCGGTGACCGGCTCGAACAGGTCGACGTGATTCTGCGCCGGGTGGACGCTGCCTATTCCGACCCCCTCGAACTGCGCGGCGATTCCCAGCTGGGCATTCCCGGGTTGATCGAGGCGGCGCGCACCCGCACGGTCGCCGTGGTCAATCCGATCGGCGCCGGGGTGCTCGAGAACCCCGGCCTGGTTCCGCACCTGCACGCAGCGGCCCGCGCCCTACTGGGCGAAGACCTGCTGCTGCCGATGCCCGCCACCTGGTGGTGCGGCGAGGCGTCCGCCCGTTCGCATGTGCTGGCCAATCTTCAGCGCTTGGTGATCAAGCCGATCTCGCGCGGCGGCAATCTGCTGCGGTACGGCTGGCAGTTGTCCGAAACCGAGCGTGCCGACCTCGCGGCCCAGATCAGCGCCGAACCGTGGGCCTGGTGCGGGCAGGAACCGATGCAACTGTCCACCGCCCCAGTGGTCACGCGCACCGGGCTGCAGCCACGTCGCTTCGTGCTGCGCACCTTCGGCGTCGCCCACGACGACGACTACCATTTTCTGCCCGGCGGTTTGGGCCGGGTGGCCCCGGCCGAGGACCAGTACACCGTCTCGAACTTCAGCGGCGCCCTGGCCAAAGACGTCTGGGTGATCAGCTCCGGGTCCGACCAGCCCAGCGTGGGTCGCGATCGCCGGCTGCATCAGCCCCCGATCGACCGCGCCGCCGGCCTGTCGCCGCGCGTGGCCGACAACCTGTACTGGATGGGTCGCTACGCCGAACGCGCCGAGGGCACCGCCCGGCTGCTCAAGGTGGTCGACGACTTCGCCGAAGACAACAGCAGCCGCACCGGCACGCCCGGTGCTCAAGCAACCGAGGTGTTGCTGGACGCCGTCGCCTGGGTCACGGTGACCGGCTCCATCCGCGAGGGCGAAACGTCGCTGGCCTACCTGCGTCGTGCCGTCCTGGACGCGGCGCGCACCGGTACCGTTCGGCACTGCGCCAACCAGGTGATCAAGGCCGCACAGCACGTGCGCGACCTGCTCAGCGTCGATACCTGGTCGGTGATCGGACGCCTGCAGCAGACGCTGGCCACCACCCCCGACGACAACGACCAACTGCAGCCGCTGCTGGCCGACGTGCTCGAATCGCTGCTGGCACTCGACGGCATTCTGGCCCAGAGCATGGTGCGCGACGAGTCGTGGGCCTTTCTCGACGCCGGCTGTCGCATGGAGCGGGCCCAGATGACGCTGTCGTTGCTGGGCCGCACCCTGACCGGCGAACGCGATCGCGCGGTGAACGACCTGGTGGTCGAGGGCGTGCTACGGGCCGGAGAGTCGATCATCACGCACCGTCGCCGTGCTGCCGCCGGCACCGGCCCGACCATGGCGCTGGAATCGGCCGTCGACCTGCTGCTGCTCGATCGTCAGAACCCGCGTTCGGTGCTCTACCAGGCCCAATGCCTGGCCGGCGACCTGACCCTGCTGGGCGACGAAGCGTCCGCTGCCCGGGCGCTGGCGCTGGCGCAACAGATCGCCGACTCCGATGTGGATGAGTTGCTACGCCCGTCGGTGTTGTCGGTGACCCTCGCGTCGCTGGAGCAGGACTTCCGCCGGCTCTCCAGCGACATGGCGGCGCGGCACTTCGTACGGCAGGCTCCGCGCCGGGCGCAGACGTCCGGCTGGGGCAGCCAATGGCAGGTGACCGATGGCCGCTGATTCGCGCCTGGACCACTACGCACCCCGCCGATACCGGGTGCGGCACTCCACGATCTACACCTACGACGACGAGGTCGAGGCGTGTTACGAACGCGGCTTCCTGCGTCCGCTCGAGACGTGGTCGCAGCAGGTGGTGGCCAACGAGGTGGCGGTGTCTCCCGAACCCGAGGTGATCAGCCAGCACGTCGACCACTTCGGCAACCATAGCTACTACGTCGAGATCCGCTCGCCGCACCGTGAGCTGGTGGTCAGCAAGACCGCGTTCGTCGACGTGGCCTGGCCACGCCCGGTGCTCGACTCGCTGAACGACTTCACGGTGGCGCAGGCGGCCGAGCGGGTCGAGCAGGAGGCCGATCCCGTGCAGCACGCGGAGTACCTGCTGCCGTCCGACCTGGTCGAACTGGGGCCGGAGGTGCTCGCCTACGCACGATCGATCCTGGCCTCGGAGCGTCCGTTGGGGGAGGCGCTGGTCGGCCTCTACTCGACCATCTACCGCGACTTCAAGTACGAGTTGGGCGCCACCTCGGTGCGCACCACGCTGCCGGAGTTGCTGCGGCTTCGCAAAGGTGTCTGCCAGGACTTCGCACACCTGGCGGTCGGTTGCCTGCGATCGGTGGGCCTGCCGGCGCGGTACGTGTCGGGGTACGTCGAAACCTCACCCCCACCCGGGCAGCCAAAGCTCGAGGGGTCGGACGCCTCGCATGCCTGGACCTCGGTGCTGGTGCCCGGCGGTGAGTGGATCGACCTCGACCCGACCAACGACCACTTCGCCGATTCGCGCTACATCGTGACCGCCTGGGGGCGGGACTTCCGAGACGTGTCGCCGCTGAAGGGCGTGGTCTACACCGAATCGAAGAAGTCGACGCTCGAGGTGAAGGTGGATGTGTTCCGGGTGAACCCGGACGGCACGCTGAGTTGATCTGCGACACAACCGGCGTCACAAAAGATTTCACTGTGCGCGGGTATACCGATTTTACCGCCAGTTTCTCTCAGAAGCGGTTTGCAACGTTTCATCCGAAAACTGGCGGTAAAATCAGTATATCGGCTGGTGATGATTTCAGCAGATCGTCGGTTCGCTCTGCGCAAGCAGGCTCTTGATCTCGGCGACGATGCCCTCGGGGTCGTCCTGTAGGCGCTGCCAGGTGTAGCGAAGCACCCGAAACCCGGCAGCCATCAGGCGGTTCTGGCGTACGCGGTCGGCCTCGAACGCCTGACGGGTGCCATGAACGGCGAACCCGTCGAACTCGACGATCAACCGGGCGGCCTCGAACAACAGATCCGGGTAGTAGGTGGCACCCGCAAGCCTGATCGCCACATTGGCGACCCACCCGTGCACCCCCGCGCCACGCAGCACCTGCTGCAGGTCTCGCTCACCACCCGACCAGGGGTTGTCGGCGTAGCTGACTATCACGTCGCGCCGTACCTGCTGGCCGCAGGAGCCATCAAACAACGAAAGCGCGTCGACCAGCTGTGCGGGAGCGACCAACCCGGTGCGTAGCAGCAGTTCGGCGGTTCGGCCCTGATCGCGCACCGCGGCCTCCACCGCGACGATCGCCGGGGTCGGACAACGAAGGCCGTTGAACAACCTGATGCTGTGAGCTGAGCGTCGGCGAACTGTGAGGCCGGCGATTCTGCGCCCTTCCGGCTCCGCCAGCTCGATCAACTCACCGGCGACGAAGGGCGTCCGGTCGGCGGTGATGGCCGCCACGGCGGAATCCCCCCACAACACCGCCGCCGGCCGAGCGGTCAAGGCGGCCAGGTAACGCGTACGCCGGCAGGCGAGCAGCTCGGTATCGACGAAGACCCCCGGCAGCACCCGCACAATGGCATGGCGAGTCAACAGGCCATTGAGCGTGCCGCGCGGATGCAGGCGCTGGCAGAGCACACCCTCGTTGGCCCGCAACAACTCCTGTGCCGCATTCACGCCCCTATCCAGCCACGGCTGGAGCGCCGATCCGGCCGTACGGCCGGGAATCGGGCAAATCTGTGGATAACCAACTACCGTCAGCAATATGGCGAGTCCAGCGATCGAGATCGAGGTAGGTGAGCGAACGGTCCGGGTGACCAACCCCGATCGCACCTACTTTCCCGACACCGGCTGGACCAAGCGCGACCTCATCGACTACTACCTGTCGGTGGGGCCGGGCATCGTCCGGGCGCTGCGCGAGCGTCCGTGCATGCTGCATCGTTTTCCGGACGGGCTGGCCGGCCCCAAGGTGCATCAGAAGCGGCTGCCGGGCGGTGCCCCCGACTGGGTGCAGACCGTCGAGCTCTGGTTCCCCCGCTACGGACGCACCGCCGATGAGCTGTGCGTCACCGAGCTCGCCCAGGTGATCTGGGCGGTGCAGATGTCGACGGTCGAGTTTCACCCCTGGAACAGCCGGCGCGGCCACGTCGAGCAGCCGGACGAATGGCGCATCGACCTGGACCCGATGCCCGAGGCCGACTTCGACACGGTGCGACGGGTGGCCGGCGTGGCGCGCGAGGTGCTGGCCGAACTCGATGTCACGGGCTTTCCCAAAACCTCAGGCGGCAAGGGGTTTCACATCTACGTGAGGATCGAACCGGCCTGGGGTTTCGCCGAGGTGCGGCGGGCGGCGCTGGCGTTCGCACGCGAGGTCGAGCGACGGTGCGCCGACGCCACCACGGTGTGGTGGCGCAAGGATCGTGACCCGGCCACGGTGTTCGTCGACTACAACCAGAACGCCCGCGACCACACCATCGCCTGCGCCTATTCGGTGCGCGGCACACCCACCGGCACCGTCTCGACTCCGGTGACCTGGGCCGAACTGGACGACCTCGACCCGCGCGACTTCACCATGGCGTCAGTACCGGCCCGGTTCGCCGCCCTGGGCGACCTGCACGCCGGCATCGACGAGCAATCGTTCCGGCTCGACACCCTGCTGGCCTGGGCCGATCGTGACGGCCTCGACTGACCCGGGTTCCCCAACCCCCGCCTAACCATCGTGCGCCTGCGAAGCTTCGCAGGCGCACGATGGTGAGGCGGGGGTTCGGCGCGGGTCAGGCGCCTGCCGGGCGTCCGCGCAGGTCGTAGGCCTTCACCACGAATGCGTGCTCGACACCCATCGCCTTGCCACCCCCGGCCAGCATCTCGGGAATGAACTCGGCCGGCTTGGGATGCTCCGGAATAGCTGCCAGGTACTCCTCGTGCTGCTCCAGCGACTTCACCGCCCGCTGCACCGAGGCGTCCGAGACGGCCACGCCGTGGGAGGGCTGCTGGTGCCCACCGACCAGCAACCAGCGGGTGCCCCACTTCGCCAGATTCTCATCCTTGGCGAGTTCAGGGTGCACCCAGGTGTTGTCGGCGTCGCGGATCGCGTCGATGGTGACCAGCCCGGCCACCCGGTGGTCGGCCATGTTGAGCCCCCAGGGGGCTTCGATGTCCCAGGTCATGGTCAGCACGGCATCGGGTTTGAACTGCCGGATCACCCGGGCGATATCGCGCCGCAGCTCCAGTGAGTAGACCAGCATGCCGTCGGGGTGGGCGAGCATCGTCAGGTTGCTCACGCCGACCTGTTCGCAGGCGCGTTCCTGCTCGCCGCGCCGGATGCGGGCGCACTCCTGCGGCGGAATCTGCATGCCGGCCTCGCCCTGCGTCAGCAGCAGGTAGGCGACCTCGACGCCGCGGTCGGTCCATTCGGCCACAGCAGCCGAGGCGCCGTACTCCAGGTCGTCGGGATGGGCCACCACACACAACACGCGGCGGAAGTCCTCGTCGGGCAGCGGTTCGATGCTCGGTGCTTCAGTCATGGCGCCAACCTACCGACCTCGTCGAGCGGCACTGGCACCCGGGACGGCTTCCGGCACCCGGGACGGCTGTCGGCTTCCGGCTTCCGGCACCCGGCTTCCAGGCTCAGCCGAGCCGATCCTTGAAGACCTGCCAACGCTGGCCGTCTGCCGGAGCCATGAACGTCCAATCGGTTCGGGTGACGCCACCGTTGGACCAGTACCTGGTCGTGTGACCGTGGACGGAGTACGTGCTGGTGCCGAACTCGCAGCTGTATTTCCAGCCGCTGGGCACGGCAACGGGCTCAACCGACCCACCCTTGGCGGACCATCGATACGTGAGTTCGACCCCGGCGCTTGCTTCGACGTTCGTGAATACCCAGGTCGTGAACTCGTCGGTCAATCCGGGGTACGTGGCCGGCAGCGACGAGGACGGCGGCTCGGAGCAGGTCAGCGGCGCCGTCTGGCCGATGGTGTTGCGGAAGGAGCGCTGGTACGCGGTGTGCCAGGACGCGGCCGGCTCGGAGTCGATGACGGCGCATTCCACACGATCGGACCGGGTCACGCACTGTGCTGAACCCTTGATCGCAGCGTGCGCTGAGCCCACCGGGAGCCAGACGGTAAGGGCGGATGCCGCCGCCAATGCTGCGACTGTTCGCGCGGCACGGCGACCGATTGCCATCTGATTCCTCCAGTACCCCAGCCGGATAGCGGAACGTTATCGGTCCGGGCAACCGTGAGCGTCCATCGAGCGTGAACCTTGACGCAACTCTTATCCAAGGTCCGTCTCATCCACCTGCGCCGAGTGGTGCTAGAGCGCCCCGAGGGCCCTTGCCACGCTGATTCCCGCCGCCGCCGCCCAGGCCTGCGGACGACACGACGCCGGGTAGGGCACCGGCGGGAACACTTTGTCGGCGCTCTGGCCGCCGAACAGCTCCGGCAGGCGGTGGTCGAAGCCCTCGGCCGCCCGCAACAGCCCGCGCGCCAGGCTCGCGGCCTCGTCCGGATAACCGGCACGCAGCATGCCCTCGATGATCATCGCGGTGTCGTGGGTCCACACCGAGCCGACGTGGTACCGGGTCGGCCAGTAGGCGGCGTTGGTGGTGGACATCGTCCGAACACCGTAGCCAGAGAACATGTCCTGGCCCATCAGGCGGCGCACGACGGTCTGTTCCTCGGCCGGGTTCAGCAAGCCGGTGCCCAGCAGGTGGCCCATGTTCGAGGCCACGCCGGTGACCGGGCGCTTGTGCCGGTCGAGGGCCATCGCCGGGTAGGCCCCGCGCTCGTCCGCGATCCAGAACCGCTGCCGGAACCGGTCGGCGGGTTGCTGCGCCCAGTCGCGCCGCCCGGTGGCCGCGTCGGGATCGGTTCCGAACCGCTCCAGCAGGTCGGCGCCGGCCAGGGCGGCTGCGTAGGCGTAGCCCTGCACCTCGGCGAGTGCGATCGGGCCCTCGGCGATGGTGCCGTCGGCGAACCGGACCGAATCGCCCGAATCCTTCCAGCCCTGGTTGGACAGGCCGTGGCCCGAGGTGTCGAAGTACTCGGCGAAGCCGTCCCCGTCGGCGTCGGACGAGTCGCGCAGCCAGCCCAGCGCGGCCTCCAGGGGCTCGAACAGCCCCTCGGCCCGCGGGTCGATGCCGGTGTCGGCCAGTTCGCCGAGCAGCACGATCCACAACGCGGTCGCATCGATCGTGCCGTAGTACTCGGGGGGCAGGACGATGCCCTGCTGCAGGTCGAGTGCCTCGGCGCGCACCTCGTGCAGGATCTTGCCCACCTGTTCGGCCCGGTCGATGTCGACGCCGCGTCCCTGACGCGCGGCCAGCGTGCGCAGGGTGCCGAGCGCCGGCCCGCTGTCGACGGGCAGCAACAGACGTGCCGCGATCAACGAGTCCCGACCGAACAGGGTCAGGAACCACGGTGCCCCGGCGGCGAAAAAGGTGTGCGACGGGTGGTCCCGCTCAGCCAGTCGCAGCGCGTTCAGGTCGGCGATCGAGCGCTGCACCAGGCGCTGCAGCGAGGCCGAGGCGTCCACCAGAGTCGGCACCTGCAGCGGCTCGGATTGCGCAGCCACGAACGGCAGCCGGTCGTCGCGGGCCGCCAACTGCCAGCCCACGGTCACCGAGCCGTAGGCCGGCACGGTGCACTGCCAGCACAGGTGCACGGAATCACCGGTGCT
>DAOSUG010000042.1:0-9209 GCA_035378545.1 Micropruina sp.
CTGGGCCGCAGGATGCTGTCCAGTAGCGCGATCGTTGTGGTGTAGGTGGTGCCGGTCGGCAGCAGCGTTTTGGAGGTCACCGAACTGGTAGTGGTCTTGCTGATCGTGTAGCTGTAGGTAGCGGAGGCCGGACTGGTCTTGGGTTGGCCGGGTTGCCACACCGACGTGACCCGGCCCAGGGCGTCGAGGGCGGCTTCGCTGGTTTGACCGCCCGGCTGCACAGTTTTGATCGGGGCACCGAGGCGGGTGTCGTAGCTGACGGTGGTGGTATGCGGGGTCAGTGCACCGGCACCGTCTGGATCCGGGCTGGTGGTGGTAGTCGCGCTGAGCAGTCCGCCGGTGGTGTGGCTGTAGCTGGTACTCGTGGTGTTACTGAGCGGATCGGTCGCGGTGAGCGGCCGTCCCCAGGTGTCGTAGCTTGCGGTGCCGGTGTTCACCCATGGCCGCGGGTTCCCGTCGCGCAACTGCACCGTTTTGGTTTCCAGTCCGGGAATGGTGACGGTGTCGGTGTGGTTGGTGGTGCCGTAATGGTGCCGGGTGGCCGACAACACAGTGGCGTAGTCGAGCGCGGCGGCGCACGTTCCCGGGCTCACCGACTCCTCCGCCACCAATGCGATCGGGCCCGTGCTGGCGCTGGTCGGGGTGGCGTAGCTGGTGCGGGTGCAGGTTTCGTCGCCGGTGACGGCCAGGTCGCCCTGGTCTTCGGCGAGGGTGGGTTGCCCGAACTGATCCCATGCCAGAACGGTGTCGCTGCCGGTGCGGGTACCTGTCGGTGTCTTCTGCCGGGTGATCGTCTTGCCCACATCGATCTGGTGGGAGGTGAGCCGGCCGTCGGCGGCCGGAGCGGTGCCGGACATGGTGGCCCGAACGGCTGGGTCCATCAAAGAACCGGTGTCCTCGCTGCCGCCGACTGCGGTCAGGCTGCGGGTTTCGCGGATCGTGCCGGCCAGCCAGTCATCATCAGGCCAGGTGCCGCCGGTGGAGTCGCTGACGGTGACGGTTTTGGTGCCGCCGGTGCTGGTGGCCCGGTCGCCGTTCATGCCGCGGAAGTACAGCGTTTCGTCGACCTCTTTGGTGGTGCCCTTGCCGGCGATGGTGGTGATCTTGCCGAACCCGCGCCACTCGCCCCAGGTGCGGTACTTGGCCTTGATCAACGGAGAGTCGTTGTAACGCCAGGCGCCGCCACCGGTGTAGGTGTAGCTGGTCACCTGATCGAACCCGATATCCAACCCTGCCGGAACAGTGGAGGAGTCGGCCTGGCCGACCGGATCCCGTGCGGTCACCGACAACACGACGAATTTGTTGAACCACTGCAGGCTGGGGGCGGCGGTGCCGGCCGAGTAGTAGACCGGCATGCACCGTTTCGTGTTGGTGGGGATGTCACCTGAGCTGGGCAGGGTGGTGGAGGTGCATTCGGGGTGGGAATACTCCACGATCGTCTGCGCACCGGTTTCGGAGGTCACCACCGCCAGTCGTGGTTTCTCCAGCGCGACCCCGGCACCGCTGATGCGGGAGTCGAGCATGATAGGCGACAGGTTGACTGCGGGTAACGCGATCGAGGTACTGGCCGCTTTGCCGGTCCGGGTGATCGACGACAACCACAACGACGGCACCGCTCCCCCGTCGGACGGCTTTGGGAACGAGCCGGCCAGTACCCAGCTGTCCACGGCCTCCCAGGCGGTGCCGGCAGCGTTGCGGGTGTATGTGTCGACCTGCTTGAGCCGTTTGCGGGAGAAGAACGTCGGAGCAGTTTTCTGTGATGGGCAGTAGTCGGCGTCGCACACCGCGTCCATCGGCACATCCGGCCACGCCTTCGCCGTCGACGAGGTCGGCTTCGTCGTCTTGCAGCCTGATGAGATGGTGGTGTCGCAACGCTCCTCCACGGTGAACGTCACCTTCGCCGGCGAATCGTCCACCGTTTCGGCGCCTTTGCGTTCGCCGTACTGGATCTTCGACAGATACCCGCCCCGGTCGTAGCTGGTGGAGGTGGCCAGGTTCTTCTTGTACTTGTTCGTTTCCTTGACGTAGAAGTAGGTCATGGTCACACCCGTGGGCGACACCACATAGTCCAGGTTCCAGCGCCACGGGCGCAGCACGAACGAACTGGCGAAGCTCGAGTTGTAACCCGGCTCGGCTGAGTGATTGCCCGACACCGGCACCGACCACGTCGCGTTGGTCGCGGTCGCCGCCCCATCGGCCTTGCCTTTGCCGAAGAAGTATTGGGTGCCGTCGGGGGTGGTGACCCGCCAATACTCATTGTTGGAGGCGGCGGTGCCGATCTTCGCGACCCGGGTGCCGTCGTCCACCTCCAGACGCCACTCGGCCGTGTTACCGATCCGCACCAACTCGCCGGCATGACCGGCCATCGACAAGAACGCGTTGTCCCACTTCTGGTCGTTGGTCTTCTTCGAATCGGTGTACCAGCACAGATCGGAGGCGGTCGAGGAGGAGTTGGTGCCGCCGGAACGATCGTCGTAACAGCCGGCGTATTTGCGTTCGATGAACGCCGAACCCAGCTCGAAGCCTTCACCCACCCAGGAGGCCTGGTTGTTCGTGTTCGACACGCCACCATCGGTGCCGCCCGACGAATAGCCGATCGACAGGTCCGGTGACACCTCGCCCGGCACGTCGGGGGCAGCGATCGGATACGACCAGGTGAACTCACCCGACATGCTGCCGGCCGCCCAGGCCGCCGACGGCTTCAACGACGTCGCCGTGTAGTCACCCTGCTCGCTGGTCGTCGCCGCAGCCGCCGCCAGGACCGTCACAGACTTCGCCGCACCACCGGGGGTGAAGCTCGAGGACACCGACGGCTGGGAGGACGAAGTTGGCAACGCCTTTGGCGGCGACGCTGATGTGCTCGGTGTGGATGTGATCGACGGCGCCGCGGAAGGCGACCCGGTGGGGGTGGCGGACGGTGACACCTGCGGGCCGGCACCGGTGCCGGGCAGAGTGGCGGTGAGCACGCGGGCAGCGGGATCGTTGACGGTCTCCAGCGGTGTCTGCACCTGGCATTCGACACGCTGTGGAGTGGTCAGCGCGCAGCCGGGCAGCGTGACCAGTTGCAGACGGCTGCCGAACCCGGCACCGCCGGCGGAGGCGAACCCCGAATAGTCCATGCTGACCTGCACCGGAGCCCCCGCTGAAGCGGTGACGGTGGCGACAACACCCAGCCCGACCAATGTGTCGCTGCTGGCACGGTCCAGCACCTGCACGGTAGCGGTGGCGGCCTTCTGCGGCTTGGCACCGTCCGGCACACCGACCTTCATCGGGCTGGTCCCGGCGCGGGCCATCCGTCCCGCGGCAGTGTCAGTCAATGCAACGGTGGCCTGCGTCGCCGCCGGCCAGGTCACATCCGCTGGCACGTAGCTTGCTGTGGTCGGCACCCTCACAGTGGCTTTGGCGACCTTCGTCACCTCCACGCTGGCGGTCTGCTGCGGCTTCGCCTTCCAGTTGTCCGCCAACGCCGGTGTGCCGCCACCCAATCCCAACACCAACACGACGCTCAACGTCACGCCAGTGGCCCGCAACCCGATGGTTTGTGGAGTGTTCATCCTGACCCCGTCTGTTGTCACTGCACCGGCACGGCGCGAACACTCGGCGTGTCCGCCTTCGCCACACCCGACTGATACGGATCCTTCGCCGCCACGGTGACCGCATAGGACTTGCCGGCCACGAACGGTCCGGCCGTGATGGTGGCCGCCTTGGGTGTCCCGGTGGCGTTGGCGCACACCTCACTGGTCGAGCTGTCCTGGACGATCACCGCGCACAGCTGAGTGACATCCGCATCGGCTGACGCCGCAGTTGCAGAGATCTGGAGCGTGCTGGCGGCAGGCAGATTGTCGCTGGCCTGCACCACCGGCGGCAGCCACGACCAAGACGGTGCGGCCGGTGCCAGGTCCACCACTAATGGGATCGACGCCGACCACCCCGACACCAGGTTGGTGTCCACATTCCTGGCCCGCACCCGCACGTTGTAGGTCCCTGCGGTCATCGCAGGCAGGGCGGCGGTGGTGGAGATCTGATTGCTTTGGGTGACCCGCGCACCGTTGATCGAGATCGTGGATGGGCCACCGGTCACCTCAAACTCGGCCTGCAGGCAGGCTGTGCTCGACTGGCAGTTGTAGCCCGATTCCAGCGACACCTTCGACGACAACGTGGGTGTGGAGGCGAGCGTGCGGCGCGGCGAGGTTTGCGGCACTGGAGCCGCCGACACAGCCAAATCGGCCACCGCCGGCACCAACGGCTCCTTCTCATACGTCAACACCAACTTGGGAGAGGTGCCTTCGTTGAGGTAATGCTTCCAACCGTCCCGATCCGCCTCATCATCGGAGTACAAACCGACCGTGACCGTGGTGCGGTAGTCGTAGCTGGTGCGCTCAATCTGCAACGCGCCGGTCAGGTTCCACTTCTCCCGATACGTGTCATTGCAGTAGTCCTCATGCCCAACCGCCATCCGTGAGAACACCGACGCCTGCGGATGCCACGCGTCCCCTGTTCGGTCCGACCAAGTATCGGAGCTGTCGATCGCATTCGCCAACTTCGCCCGCACCCCCGGGAAAGCCGTTGAGGTGGTCACGCACGGGCTGTGCTGGGTCGAGTGGTCCTGCACATACTCGAACACACCCGAGCGGATCTGGGACGACTTCAGCCCCGACACCGGCCAGGCGAACTGGTAGAACATCCGCGACCGGTAATAAGGAGACGTCCAGCCGTTGTAGCCGATCTTGCCGTGGTCACCGACCGCGTCGTCCCACTTCGACCAATCATCAGTGACCCGCAACACATGGGTTTGCGATAACGATGCGGCTGGGTCGATCACCACCGGGAATACTGTCGCCGGATCATCCAGAAACGAACCTTTCACCCCAAGCGACAATCTGCCGGCCGCCATCGACGCATCGACGGGTGCGACCCGCGACTCTGCAACATCTGCGATCAGATCGACCGTGCTAGACGATCCGTCGGGTTTGCCTGACGAATCCCACATCAACGCCTGCGGCACTTGGAAACGCTCGAGCCCTTTGGCGTCGATGACCACTTTGCCGCCATTGGGCAGCGCCTTCGCCGACATCCCTGGGGGCACCGTCATCGGCATCGACCATGCCCGCACCGCAGGATTCAAAGCCGCCGCCCGGGACTTGACCACCAGAAACGTCTCGACCGATTCCAAGCCCGCCTGCACCACCAAGTCCACCCCCGGATACACCTCCGGATAGGTTGCTGTGGCCCCGTCCACAACCGCAGCCGGCAGCCTCGTCGGCCAGCCGAACTGCAACGATGCAGACCCGTCCGACAACACAGCAAGCGGAGCCGACGAAGGCCCGCCCGGGCTGATCGCGATCTGCGCTACGGCGGCCTCAGGCCGCAGCAACCCATCCGAACCGCGCACCAACTTCGTTGACGGGGCCCGCCAACCACCCTGCGGACCCTTCACCCTGGCCACATTCGCGGTCAGCTCCGCGATGAACTGACCCGAGGACGGATCGGCTGTGACGAGCGTCCGCTCATCGGTCAACGCCGACACCACCACCGGCGAACCCGTCGCCTTCGCCTGCCTCAACGCTTCAGACTCGCTGAGCAGGCCACCTTCCGCCGTCGGAACGGGCGTCGGTGTCGGTGCCGGGTCGGCCAGCGCCACAGAAACGTGGCCACAACCGAGCGCGAACGCTAGGCAAGACACCGTGACGGCAACACGGACTCGCGCATTGGTGAACATGACCAGATCCCCCGTTGTTCGGTTGAAGACGTTTGCGTTGCGCGTTCAGACAGACTGGTCAGCAGCCGGGCCAGAACGGAAAGTAGTCACACACGCCGGTGCCGACGGCCTGGCTACCTGAGTGGCTACTTGAAGCTGGCGCGACGAGCAGTGCGCCGGCGGTGGTAAGCGCAACGACGATCAACACCGACCGCGAAACCCGTTGCCCCTTAAAACCCTGTCCCCGAAAGCTGTGCATGGCGCAATGCTGTGCGCAGCCTATGGTACTGGGAAGCGATTCGCAGAAGAATTGACCGGGTGGATAGCGAAGTCGGCACCACCGACTGTCCAGGTGGACAACCCTCCTCCCTAAAGACCGGCCAATCGTC
This sequence comes from Micropruina sp., assembly GCA_035378545.1. GTDB lineage: Bacteria > Actinomycetota > Actinomycetes > Propionibacteriales > Propionibacteriaceae > Micropruina. The sequence continues at coordinate 6,088 of DAOSUG010000042.1, forward strand.
TAGCGTGCCAACCATCGCGGTGAAGAAGGAGTGAACAGTGCGGTTCCTCAACAGCAACTGGGTCGAGGTCGTCCTCGCCACCTTGCTGTCCAGCCTCGCGCTCATCCTGGACCTACGCGGCGGCCACATGGTGACGCTCATTCTCGACCTTGCAGCCTGTGCAGCAGCCGCCACTACTGCACGCTGGCCGCGAGCCGGCTCGGCGGTCCTCGCGGCACTACTCGCCGGCCACCTGCTGGTCCCGAGGGAGTGGTCAACCATGGGCAAGTACGCGGCCCTGATCCCGATCCTCGGAACCGGCATCCGCGGTAACAGGCAACTCCGCGTTGTGATCAGCGTCGTCTACCTCGTCATTCTCACCGCTGTGCAGTACCACGACTACCCCGAACGCGGCGCACTGTTCCTGTTCGCAGGGCTCACCTGGGGTGTTCTCTTCGCCGCCTGCTGGGTCATCGGCGATCTGTTCAGCTCGCTGCGCCGCAACCACGCCGCATCCGAACGGGCTGCGCTGGCCGAGCAACGCCTGACCCTGGCCCGCGACCTGCACGACACCATCGCCCGCAGCATCACCAGGCTCTCCCTCACCGCCCGCCTCGCACGCGACAGCGGCAACCCGGCCGAACTGGACACAGTCATCGACGACATCCACCAAATCGGCAACGAACTGCGCTGGGTCATGACCGTACTCAACGACCCCACCCAAACCCGGCTCGCGGAATCATCCACCGGCAGCCTGCAAAGCACCATCTCCGGAATCCAGGCCAGCCTGACCAAACACGGATTCCCCACCACCGTCACACTCGAAGGCGACGACCTCGCCATCATCCCCGAGCCGATCCAACACGCGCTCAACGACGTGTTCGCCGAGGCCGCCGCCAACATTGACCGGCACGCCAAACGCGGGCGGCCGTGCGCCATCCTCGGCCAGGTCGATGCCTACCAGGCCGAGTTCCTGATCATCAACGAACACGATCCCACCGACGCCACCACCGGCACACACATGGGACTGGACGGGATGCGGCAGCGCCTACACCCCTATTCTGGTGCGATCGAGACGCGACAGGAGAACCCACGATGGACACTGCACATCACAGTGCCCCTGCCGCCGACAAGGTCCGCGTCATCATCATCGATGACGACCTCTACGTCCGAACCAGCCTGAGCAGCATTCTCAACAAGTCCCACCAAGTCACCTGCATCGCCACCTACGCCACCGGTCAGCGCGCCATCGCAGCCCTTCCCACCGACAAGGCCCAGGTCGCTCTCGTCGACATCAACATGCCCGACACCGACGGACCAGCTACCACTCGAGCCCTACACCAGGCGGCCCCCGACCTGCACATCCTCGCCCTGACATCGTTGGCCGACGAGCAGTCCGCCGCCGCCATGATCGACGCAGGCGCCACCGGGTTCCTCGCCAAAGACCTACCCACCCCGTCCATGATCAACGCCATCTGCGCCGCCGCCACCGGACTCAACGTGCTATCCGGACCCGCCAGCCGACTCATCGCCACCAACCCCTACCGCGACCGACCACAACTCGACGACACCGAACAACAACTCCTCAGCCTCGTCATGGACGGACGCAGCAACAACGAAATCGCCCAAACCATCCACCTCGCCGAATCCACCGTTAAATACCACCTCACCGGACTCATGGCCAAGTTCCACGTCCACAACCGCACCAAACTCGCCGTCCGAGCCGCCGAACTCGGCTACCACTGAGACCGGGCCCTCAGCCGATGCCCCGACATGGCTGCGCAAAGCTGGAAATCTCTCACCACTGAGTGTTGCCGATGGCCATGCCGACGCGAGGTTGGGGCACACTAGCCAACGCGCCGCTGTGCCATCTTCCTGCATCCGACAACAACGGCGCGGGAGTGCCGATGAACCAGAGCGCCGACGGGCGATGGCCAGCCCGGCTACGCCGCTTCGTGACCGGCGAGACCTCCGGCGGCATTCTGCTGCTCGGCGCAGCGGCCATCGGATTCGGATGGGCGAACTCGCCGGCCAGCGACGCGTTCACCGCACTGGCCGAGCACCGGATCGGGCCGGCGCTGCTGCACCTCGATCTATCGCTGGCCACCTGGGCCGCGGACGGACTGCTCGCCATCTTCTTCTTCGTGGTGGGCGTCGAGCTCAAACACGAACTGGTAGCCGGCAGCCTGCGCCACCCGCGCGAGGCCGGGGTGCCGGTGGTGGCAGCGGTGGGCGGCATGGCTTTGCCGGCAGCGATTTTCACGGTGCTCGTGCTGCTGCTGGGCGACCGCACCGCTCTGCAGGGCTGGGCCGTTCCCACCGCGACCGACATCGCGTTCGCGCTGGCCGTACTCGCGGTGTTCGGCCGTGGGCTTCCGCGCGCCCTGCGCACCTTTCTGCTCACCCTCGCCGTGGTGGACGACCTGCTGGCCATCGTCGTGATCGCCGTCTTCTACACCGACCGGATCAACCTGTGGACGCTGCTCGCCGCAGCCCTCGTGATCGTCGGCTTCGGTATCGCCGTCCGGGCCCGCTCGCTGCGCTGGTGGGTACTGCTACCGCTCGCCGTCGTGGCGTGGGCGCTGATGCACGACAGTGGTGTGCACGCGACCATCGCCGGGGTGGCGCTCGGCCTGACCGTGCCGGCGCTCGTCCGGGGCGCCGAATCGGAACCTCGCACCCACCGCCTGGACGACGCCGTCAGGCCGTGGTCGGCAGGGGTGGCGCTGCCGGTGTTCGCGTTCTTCGCCGCCGGCGTCACGCTGGTCGGACGCGGCGCGGACGGCTTTGATCCGTCGGTGTTCGTCGCCGTGATGACCGGATTGGTGCTGGGCAAGCTGATCGGCGTGCTGGGTGCCACCGCCCTGGTCACCCGATTCACGCCGCTTCGCCTGCCGGACGCCATCGGCCTGCGCGACCTGCTGCCGGTCGGCCTGTTGTGCGGCATCGGGTTCACGGTGTCGCTGCTGATCGCCGAGTTGTCGTTCGACGATCAGGCGCACATCGTGGCCGCCAAGACCGGCGTTCTGCTGGCCAGCGTGCTCGCAGCCGTGCTGGGCGCGCTCACCCTTCGCTGGGACGCCCGGCAGGCCCGTTCGCGCGACATGAACGCGGACGGGGCGCCCGACCGCGACGTCCGTGAA
>DAOSUG010000043.1:0-9198 GCA_035378545.1 Micropruina sp.
TCGTCGCGGCTGAGTTGCGGCTCAAACACGCGCTCGACCGCCCACATGCCCTGCAGCTCGTCCAGTGAGCTGTAGATGCCGGTGGACAGGCCGGCCAGCAACATGGCGCCGAAGATCGTCGCCTCGTGATTCTTCGGCCGAATCACCGGAATACCGAGAATGTCGGCCTGCATCTGGCAGAGCAGGTTGTTCTTCACCGCGCCGCCGTCGATGCGCAACTCGGGAATCTTGATCGAGCCGTCGGCGGTGGCCGCCTCGACCATGTCGCGGGTCTGGTAGACCATCGACTCCACCGCGGCCCTGATGATGTGCAGCCGGGTGGTGGCGTTGCTGATGCCGATGATCGCGGCCCGGGCGTAGGGATCCCAGGTAGGGGCCGACAGGCCGGTGAAGGCGGGCACCAGGTAGACCCCGTCGGTGCTCTTGACCTGCCCGGCGTACCACTCCGAGTCGGGCGCGGCATGAATCAACTGCAGGTCGTCGCGCAGCCATTGCATGGTCTTGCCCTGGGCGAAGAGCACACCCTCGATCTCGTAGGCGGTCGTGCCCTGCACCGTCCAGCCGACGGACGGGGTGAGGCCGGCGATCCGCTGCGGGGACTGTCCGCAGTTGATGTTCAGCACACCCGCCGTGCCGTAGGTCATCTTGCACTGGCCCTGCTCGAACGCGGCCTGGCCGAACAGTCCGGCCTGCTGGTCGCCGAGGTCGGACCCGATCGGAATGGGTGCCCCGAACGTGGGTTCGAGATCGCCGAAGTTGGCATCGCTGGGCACGATCTGAGCCAACATGTGCCGCGGAATGTTGTAGTGGCCGAGCAGTTCCTCGTCCCAATCCAGCGTCTTGAGGTTCATCATCATGGTGCGCGAACCGTTGGAGACGTCGGTGACGAACGACTTGCCGTTGGTGAAGTTCCAGATCAGCCAGGTGTCGATTGTGCCGGCCAACAGCTCGCCCTTCTCGGCCCGCTCCTGCGCCCCGGCGATGTGGTCGAGGATCCAGCGGATCTTGGACGCGCTGTAGTACGCGTCCGGAATCAGCCCGGTGCGCTCTTCGATCAGGTCGCCGATGCCCTGCTCGACCCACTGCTCGATCACGGGCACGGTCTGCCGCGACGACCAGACCACAGCGTTGTAGATCGGCTCGCCGGTGGACTTGTCCCACACCACCGCGGTCTCGCGCTGGTTGGTGATGCCGGCGGCGCTGATCTCGTCCGGCTGGACTCCGGCGTCGCGCAGGGCGGCCCGCATCACCTCGAGCTGCGTGCCGAGGATCTGCTTGGCGTCATGCTCGATCCAGCCCGGCCGTGGGTAGATCTGGGTGATCTCGGCCTGGCCGAAGCCGATCACCGTGGCAGCCTCGTCGATCACGAACGAACGCACGCTGGTGGTTCCCGAGTCGATGCCAAGGATGTATTTCGTCATGTAGCCCCTCACGTCGGTGTGGTTGGGTGTAACTGGACGCGGTCGCGGCCCGTCCGTCTCGGGCAGCAGCCAAGGCCCCACCCTAAAGAGGGTGTGTAGCACAGGTCAACCCTTGACCATACTTGTCTATACGTGTAGTCTGCCGGACTCCTGAAAGGACCCGCATGCTGGACCGACTCGACCTTTCCGCCGTGCGCGCCGTTGCGCTCGACGTGGACGGGACCCTGGCCGGTGCCGATTCGAAGGTGAGCCCCCGCACCATCGCCGCGATGAAGCGGGTGCAGGAGCTGGGGATACCGGTGATCCTGCTCACCGGACGTACCCGGCGCAACACCATGGCGATCGCCCGACAGGCGTCTCTTCGCAGCTTCGCCGTGGCCTGCAACGGCGCGGTGATCATCGACCCGGTCACCGATGAGAACGTGGCGGTGAACCCGATGGCGGCCGCCGACAAGGCGACGTTTCGGCGGCTGGCCGACGATCTGGGACTAGACCTGACCTGGTGGACCGAGAACCACATGTACGTCCCCGGCCGCGGTGACATGTACGACCTGATTCTCGAGCTGAATCACGAGGAAGCACTGGTGGGTGACCCCGACGACATCGCGGACGCGGTGGTGATGAAGATGATGGCGATGAGCAGCGTCGAGCATATGGACGAGGTGCAGGACGAGATCCTGCGTCGCATGCCGACCGCGATGCGGTCACTGGACAACCTGGTCGAGGTGGTCGACCCCGACTCGACAAAGTGGCACGGTCTGGAGTGGGTGCTGGAGCGCTACGGCGTCGACGCCGCGAACGTACTGGGCGCCGGCGACGGCGGCAACGACGTGGTGTGGCTGAGCCGGATCGGCTTTCCCGTCGCGATGGGCAATGCACGCGACGAGGTGCGCGAGGTCACCGTGGCCGAAGGGCTGACCAACGCCGACGAGGGTGCGGCCGACCTGCTCGAGCGGGTCGCGGCGGCGCACGGGGTGGCGGCATGAGCGCGCAGGTGATGCTGGCCGAGCTGGCCCGCAAGGGCGATTACCTGCTGGCCACGTACGCGCTCGACCTGCCGGCCGACGTCGACCCATGGGCGCGGGTCTCACGGTTCGCGGTGGGCCAGACCACCGGCACGTGGGTCGAGGTGCCGGGGCTGACCGACGAGTTGCGGTCGGTACACGAGGGTCGGGTGGTGCAGGTGCTGCCGGTCCCGGCGTCCGACACCACCACGCACGCGGGCGGTGACACGATCAGCTACCTGGCCACGCTGGCGTTCCCGACGATGAACTTCGGCGCCTCGCTGCCGCAGCTGCTGAACACGCTGATCGGCAACGACGCGTCCACGTCGGTGGAGGCCAAGCTGGTCGACCTGCAGCTGCCCGGCTCGTTGGAGAGCGCGTTCGGCGGGCCGCGGTTCGGCATCGCCGGGGTGCGCGAGCTGACCGGGGTGAGCGATCGTCCGCTGCTGCTGAACATGCTCAAGCCGTGCACCGGACTGGCGCCGGCCGATGCGGCGGCGATCTTCCAGGCGACCGCGCTGGGCGGCATCGATCTGATCAAGGACGACGAGTTGATGGGCAACACGCCCTACTCGACTGTGCTCGAGCGGGTGAAGCTGTTCACCGCGGCGGCCGACGAGGCGTTCGACACCACCGGGGTGCGCACGGTGTACCTGCCGAACATCTCGGATCGTCCCGACCGGATGCTCGAGACGGCCCAGCGCGCGGTCGAGGCGGGCGCACGGGCGCTGATGGTGGCCTACACCACCGTCGGGCTGGGTGCGGTCGAGGCGCTGGCGGACGTGGTCGGCGTGCCGATCCTCGGGCACTTCGCGGGGGCCGCGCCGCTGTACGAGGGGCCGCGGACGGGGATGAGCGCACCCCTGGCGACCGGGCTGCTGCCTCGGCTGGCCGGGGCCGACCTGGCCCTGGTGGTCTCGCCCTACGGCGGTTACCCGATCACCCGGCTGCAGTATTTGCGGACCGCGCATCAGTTGTCATTGCCCCGTCCGCACCTGAAGCCGGCACTCCCGGTGATCGGCGGGGGCGTCCATCCCGGCACGGTGACCCGGTTCGTCGGCGAACTGGGCAGCGACATCGTGCTCGGGGTCGGTGGCGCCATCCAGGGCCATCCGGACGGCGCGGCGGCGGGCGTCCGCGCGATGCGCCAGGCAGTGGACGCAGCACTGGCCGGCGTCAGCGCCGAGGACGCAGCGAAGGAGCACGAAGAACTGGCGACGGCACTGGAGCTCTGGGGCACGCTGTAGTGGGGCGGGTGCGTCCGACGCACCGGTCGGTCCGGTCGAACGCTCGCGTTGCAGCCGCTGACTCCGTAGCGGACGGGAGCGAGCACCGGCTTGTACCGTTGTGGCATGCGACGGTTCATCGTGGTGCTGGTCGGTTGTGCAACGCTGCTGCTCGGGTTGGCCGCCGCGCCGAGGGCCCTGGCCGATTCGTCCGACGACAGCATCACCCGCTACGCGGTGACCGCGGACGCGGCGAAGGACGGCACCACCACCGTCACGCTCGACTTCGACTTCAACTTCGGCAGCGACTCGGGGCTCGGGCCCTACATCACCCTGCCGTTGCGGCAAGAGATCACGAACGACCCCGACCACTGGCGCATGCTCGACGTCACCCCGGGCGCGGTGACCAGCCCGTCCGGCGCCAACGCCGAGGTGCAGACCGAAACCCAGGACGGCAACCTGCTGATCCGGGTCGGCAACGAGTACCGCACCTACACCGGCACCCAGACCTATCGCATCACGTACACGATCCGTGGCCTGATCGCACCCAACCAGGCCACGTCGGGGCTGGACGAGTTCAACTGGAACCTGATCGGTCCCAGCTGGGAGGTGCCGATCCGCAACATCACCGCCAAGGTCACCGGGCCGGCGGACGTCACCAACACCGCCTGCTTCGTGGGCGGCGGACTGACCGCGACCTGTTCGTCGCCGTCCACCTCGGACGGCGCGACCGCCACCTTCGCCCAGCGTTCGGTGTCTCCGGGCGAACCGGTGCAGATCGTCGCCGGTTTTCCGGCCGGCACCTTCGTCGGAGCCGAGGCACGGCTCGAGAAGCGGTTGACGATCGGCAACATGTTCCCGATCACGCCCGTGACCGGCAGCATCGCGGCCGTGCTCACCGCAGTCGGGCTGGGGGCGCTGTTGCGCCGCACCCGCCGCGGCGCGCGCGATGAGGTGTACCTCGGCCTGACGCCCGGGGTCGTGCCCGCACCGGGCCAGGCGGCCACCATCGGACGCGGCTCCGTGGACGCACCGGTCGCCGTGCAGTTCACCCCGCCCAGGGGCGTCCGTCCGGGCGAGATCGGCGTGCTGACCGACTCGACCGCCGACAACGTCGACATCACCGCCACGATCATCGATCTCGCGGTACGCAAGCACCTGCGGATCGAGCAGCAGGGCAAGCGCGACTGGACCTTCGTGCGGCTGAGCGACACCGACCAGCTCAACGATTACGAGTCGTACCTGCTCACCCAGCTGTTCCAGAACGGCTCGACGGTCAGCACCGACGACCTCAAGAACGGCGACTACTCCGGGGTGCTCGAGGGCACCCGCGAGCGGCTCTACACCCGGGTCACGTCCGAGCTTCAGTGGTTCAGGGGCAACCCGCGCATGGTGCGCGCCGCGGCCATCGTGCTGGGGCTGCTCCTGGTGGCGATCGGTGCCGGCCTGGGCTTTGCGCTCGGCCTGGTCGGGTTCGGCCTGATCGGGGTGGCGGTGGCGATCTGCGGTCTGGCGATGATGGCGCTGAACAGCCGGTTCGGTTCACGCACCGCCAACGGTTCGGCCGTGCTGGCGCAGGCCAAGGGCTTCGAGTTGTACCTGACCACGGCAGAGGCCGACCAGATCAAGTTCGAAGAGGGCATCGACATCTTCAGCCGGTACCTGCCCTACGCCATCGTGTTCGGCGTGGCCGATCGCTGGACGAAGATCTTCGAGCAGCTCGCCGCCCAGGGGCGCTACGTGGCTGACAACTCCTGGTACCTCGGCTACGGCTACGGCACCTTCTTCAGCAGCGGCTTCACCTCGTCGCTCGATCAGCTCGCGAGCACGATGTCGACCTCGATGCAGGCCTCGACGGCAGCGACCAGCGGCGGCTCGGGATTCAGCGGCGGCGGCGGTTTCGGCGGTGGTGGCGGCGGCGGCTGGTGACCCGGGGCGCTCCGGGCCTCACTCGGTGAGCAAAAACAGGTCGGTGCGCAGCGTGGTCGGATCCAGCTCCGGCGAGGGCTGGGTCACGTAGACCTCGAGCATGCCGGTCGGCGTCAGCCCGCGCCGCCTGGCGTGTTCGTCGAGTCGTCCCCAACTCTCGTGCAGCGACCCGTAGGCGCCCAGGTGACTGAGCACCCAGGCCGAGCCGGAGGGCAGTCGCGACGGTTCAACGGTCTCGACGCCCGGTACGGGCTGGCCCAGCGGTTCGGCCAGCGGAAACCCGATCTCGAGGTCGAACTCGGCGCCGGTGTCGCCGCGGTACCACGCGAAGGCCGGCCCGTCGATCGCGGCACCAGAGCTCGCTAGGGCGGTGAACCCGCTGTCGAACAACGGACGTAGCGTGGCCATCGTCACCCCGCCATGCCGCACCACCGCGGTGGGCGCGGCCTCCAGAGTCACCGCGGTAGGAGCGGTCAGGGGCTCGGGACTGATCATGCGTCGATCGTGCACGAGGTGATCGCGACACACCAGCCCCGGACGGGTGTCACCGGGCCGCGTCGTACCTGCGCCGCGCCCGCACCACGGCGTCCATGTGGTCGATCGTCCACTGCTCAAGAGCGCGCAGGGGCTGCTGCAGGCTGCGGCCGGCCTCGGTGAGCACGTACTCCACCCGCGGCGGCACCTCGGCATGCACGGTGCGCGTGACCAGGCCGTCCCGCTCCAGGGTGCGCAGGGTCTGGGTGAGCATCTTCTGCGAGATGCCGTCGATACCACGGCACAGTTCCGTGAACCGCAGCGGCCCCTGGCTCAGGGTGCCGATCACCAGCACCGTCCAGCGGTCACCGATGCGGTCGAGCAACTGGCGGCTGGGACAGTCGCTGGCGTAGGGATCCCAGGCCGGTTGGGCCATCGGGCACCTTCTTTCCGTGCTCTGTTGCTGATGGTTAGTAACTCACCTATGGTAACTAATGGCGCTCACTAGTGAAAGAGCGCCGAAACTCGCAACGAGAGGCAACCTTCCATGGCACACATCGTCATCATCGGCGGAACCGGTTACGCCGGCAGTCACATCGCCGCAGAGGCCGTCGCGCGCGGCCACGCGGTCACCTCGTGGTCGCGCAGCCTGCCCGAGCAGTCCCTGGAGGGCGTCAGCTACCGCACCGGTTCTGTGACCGACGACGCCACGCTCAGCGAGGCCGTGGACGGTGCCGACGTGGTCATCGAGACCCTGTCGCCCCGCGGCAGCATGCTCGGACAGGTCGAACCCGTCGCGGCCGGCCTGGCGAAGAAGCTGACCGGCACCAAGACCCGGCTGGGCGTGATCGGTGGTGCCGGCTCGCTGCAGGTCAGCCCCGGAGGCCCCCGGGTGATGGACGGCGATCAGTTCCCCGACGCGTTCAAGGCCGAGGCCGCCGAGTTGGGCCGCGTGCTGGACGCGTTGAGGGCCTCCGACCAGGGCCTGGACTGGTTCTTCGTCAGCCCGGCCGCGGGCTTCGGCGCCTACGCTCCCGGCGAGCGCACGGGTCACTACCGGGTGGGCGGCGACGTGCTGCTGGTCGACGAGGCCGGCCGCAGCGACATCTCGGGCGCCGACCTGGCCATCGCGATCGTGGACGAGATCGAGCGGCCCGCGCACCACCGCCGGCGCTTCACGGTCGCCTACTGATCAGAGGCCGGCCGCGGGTGAGCGGCGACGTCGAGCGGCGCGGGCATGATGCGGGTCGCCAAGCTGGCCCCGGCCGACTGGCCCGCGTCGCACTCGCGGCGAAAACGTCGCAGCGCGTCCCGCAACCGCGCGCCCACACGTGCCTCACGGAGCACCGACCGGCCCGTGAGGCACGTGTGCGACGCCCTGCTGGATGTGTGCGACGCCCTCGCCTCGACCGGACCGCCCCTCGCTCAGCCGCGCGACACAGCCGCTCACCGACCCGGTATCGCCGGCGGCGGTGCTGCGCGCCAGGCTCGTCACCCGGCGCCTGCGGCAGCTGAGCGACTGAACCCCCCTGGCCCGAGCGCTACAGGACCCAGTTGAAGCAGCGGGCCCGGGCCAGCCGCTCGGGAGCGTACCCCGCCCACTTGCCCGCCGGCACCTCGTCACGCGACACCTCGGTGAAGCCGCGGTGCAGAAAGAAGGTGGCGGCCTCGTCCGAGACCGTGACGGCGAACACCCTGCTCAGCCCCTGGTCCCGGGCCCGGTTGAGCAGGGCGTCGATGAGCAGGCCGCCGGCGCCCGCGCCCGAGAACTCGCTGACCGTGACCAGTCCCGACACCTCGCCGACCCCGACGGTGCCATAGGCGTCCACCTCGAGGCCGACCAGCCCGGCCAGGTGCCCGGTGCGGATCACCCGGGCGCCCAGGCCGCCGACCATCATGCGGGCGATCTGCTGTCGGCTGCGCGGTTTCAGAATGCCGGTGTCGACACCCCTGGCGACCAGGTCCTCGACGGCGGCGAAGTCGTCGACCCGCAGGTCGCTGACGCCCAGGTAGCCGTTCAGGGTGATCAGAGTGCCGGCCCCGTCGAAGGTGAACAGCTCCAGTTCGACGTCCTCGGGGCGGCACAGGTTCACCGAGAACGCGCCGCCGCGCAACGCCAGTTCGACGGCATCGAGCAGCCCGGGGGCGTCGCGCTCGGCCAGGGCGCGCTCCAGCGGACGCCGGTGCCGGCGCAGTTCGGCGAAGCTTCGGGGCGGGTCACCCCAGCCGCCACCCGGTTCGGTGAGCACCAGCTTGGACGCCCCGAGGCCGGCCGCGATGCGCGCCGCCGCGAGAGCGGCAGCCTCGGCCACCACCACCAGCACCCGGGCATCCGTGGTGGCGATCCAGAGCTCGGCCAGCGCGTCGGCATTCCACTGCAGCGGCGCCGGCACGGTGCGTCCGGCATGGATGGGTTCGGCCACCCGCGCGGCGTCGTCGTCGCTGCGCACCACGAGCACGAAGCGGGTGTCGCCGGCCTCGTAGCCGCTGACCGTTCGGGCCAGCCCGCGCACCGCCTCGTCGGTGAGTACCGGCAGCCCGACCACGATCGTGACGCCGCGGAACTCCTCGACGAAGAACGCGCGCTCGGCCGGCGTGATCACCGAGTGCGGCCGGGTGGCCGCCACTTGGGGCGCCGGGTCGTGCGGATGCTCCACCCGCACGGTCGGCGCCGCCGGCCGACCCCGGCGCGGACGCGGGGTGCCGGCGATCGGTGAGCGTGCCATGGGGCACAGTGTGGCAGCGCGGCCCTGGGCGGCTAGCGGGCGTCCAGCGGCACGTAGTCGCGCTCGACCTCACCGACGTAGACCTGCCGCGGACGACCGATCTTCTTGACCGGATCGAGGTACTGCTCGCGCCAGTGGGCGATCCAGCCGGGCAGCCGTCCGATGGCGAACAGCACGGTGAACATGTTCGCCGGAAAGCCCATCGCCTGGTAGATCAGGCCGGTGTAGAAGTCGACGTTGGGGTACAGCTTGCGCTCGGCGAAGTAGTCGTCGCTGAGCGCCGCCTCCTCGAGCGCCAGGGCGAGGTCGAGCAACTCGTCGTTGCCCGGGCGCTCGCGCAGGATCGCGTCCGCGTGTTGCTTCACGATCTGGGCGCGGGGGTCGAAGTTCTTGTAGATGCGGTGCCCGAAGCCCATCA
>DAOSUG010000044.1:0-9183 GCA_035378545.1 Micropruina sp.
GCTTCGATGGCTGCGCTGCGCAATGCCGTGATCGTGGGTGGTAACCGTGTTCCGTTCGGACGGATCGGCGGGGCCTACCGCTCCGCCACCAACCTCGACCTGTTGACCGCGTCGATCGACGGCCTGGCAGCCAGGTTCGGGCTCGCCGGGGAACGCATCGGCGAGGTCGGCGCGGGCGCCGTGCTCAAGCACAGCCGCGACTTCAACCTGACCCGCGAATCGGTGCTGTCCTCGGCGCTGGCGGCCAGTACACCCGCCTACGACGTGCAGCAGGCCTGCGCCACCAGCCTGGCCGCCGCCGTCCAGCTGAGCAACCGGATCAGAGTCGGCCAACTCGAGGCGGCGATCGCCGGCGGGGTCGACTCAGCCTCCGATTCGCCGATCGCGGTCAACGACCGGCTGCGCAAGAAGCTGCTGCGGCTGAACGCCGCCAAGACCCCGCTCGAGCGGGTGAAAACCCTTGCCAGCGTGCGTCCGTCCGACTTGGCGCCCGAGGTGCCGCGGGCCGCTGAGCCGCGCACCGGCCTCAACATGGGCCAGCACCAGGCGCTGACCACGCTGCAGTGGGGCATCACCCGCGAGGCGCAGGACGAGCTCGCTGCCGCCAGCCACCACAACCTCGCGAAGGCCTGGGCCGACGGCTTCTTCGACGACCTGGTCACCCCCTATCTGGGCCAGAGCATCGACCAGTCGCTGCGCGCCGACACCTCGGTCGAGAAACTGGCGACGCTGCGTCCGGTGTTCGGCGACGGCACCGACGCCACCATGACCGCGGGCAACTCCACCCCGCTCTCGGACGGCGCGGCCGTCGTGCTGCTCGCCGACGAGGCCTGGGCGCGACAGCGCAACCTGCCGGCGCTGGCCCGCATCGTCGATGCCGAAACCGCCGCGGTCGACTATCTGCTCGGCAACGAAGGGCTGCTGATGGCACCGGCCCACGCCACCGCCCGGCTGCTCGCCCGCAACGAGTTGGCCCTGCAAGACTTCGACCTGTACGAGATTCACGAGGCGTTCGCCTCGACCGTGCTGTGCACGCTGGCCGCCTGGGAGTCCGACGACTACTGCCGCGACACCCTGGGCCTGGATGGTGCCCTCGGCTCGATCGATCGGGCCAAGCTCAACGTGACCGGCTCGTCCTTGGCGGCCGGGCACCCGTTCGCCGCCACCGGCGCGCGCATTCTCGCCACGCTGGCGAAGCTGCTCGCGCAGCGCGGTCGCGGCTCGCGCGGGCTGATCTCGGTCTGTGCGGCCGGCGGGCAGGGCGTGGTGGCGATTGTGGAGGCGGTCTGATGACGCTCGATTCACTACTCTCGGCGGCCCTCGGCTCGCCCCTGGGCAAGAAGGCCATGGCGGCCGCAGGCTTCGCCGAGGCCACGATGTTGCGGCGTGGCGAGTTGATGCCGTCCGGACCCCTGGTGCTGGGGGTGGCCGGCGATGGCACCGCGGTCGCTGAGGCGTTGGGCGCGCTCGGTCTGGCCGCGCAGCCGGCCCTGATCGACGCCCCCGAGACGCGCTCCCCCGACCAGCAGGGCCGCCAGCGCCCACCGTCCTATCCGCAGCGGATCGGCGCCGTGCTGGTGGACGCCTCGCGGCTGGCCACCGTGCCGCAACTGGAGCAGGTGCGGGCGGTGCTGCGTCCGGCGATCCGGGCGCTGGAGCCGTCCGGACGGGTGATCATTGTGGGCGGCGACCCGGCCTCCACGGCGGATGTGGAGCAGGCGGCGGTGCGTCAGGCGCTGGACGGCATCATGCGCAGCGTCGGCAAGGAACTGCGCGCCGGCGCGACCAGCAACCTGATTCAGCTGGCCGACACGACCACCGCCGACCAGTTGGGCGAGGTGCTGCACTTCCTGCTGTCCGGACGCTCCGCCTACGTCAACGGCCAGCCGCTGGTGTTGGCCGACCTGGCCACGGCACCGGCCCCGTCCGCGCGCATCGTGGTGGTCACCGGGGCCGCCCGCGGCATCGGGGCGGCCATCGCCCGGCGGTTCGCCGCCGGCGGCGACCGGGTGGTGGTGATCGACGTGCCGGCGGCGGGCGAGGCCCTGGCGGCGGTCGCCAACGAACTGCACGGCACGGCTCTGCAACTCGACATCACGGTGCCGGACGCCGGCGCGCGGATCGCCGAGCACGTGGCGTCCCGCTACGGGGCGGACGCGCGGATCGGCGCACTGGTGCACTGCGCCGGCATTCTGCGCGACAAGATGCTGGCGAACATGGACGAGGCTCGCTGGGCTTCGGTGCTGCAGGTCAACCTGGCCGCGCAGCTGCGCATCAATGAGGTGCTGCTCGACGAATCGGTCGCCGGCGGGTTGGCGGACGGTTCGCGCATCGTCGCGATCGCCTCGACCAGCGGCTGGGCCGGCAACAAGGGGCAGACGAACTACGCGGCGTCCAAGGCCGGGGTGATGGGGCTGGTGCGTGCGCTGGCGCCGCGGCTTGCCGGGCGCGGCATCGTGGTCAACGGGGTGGCGCCGGGGTTCATCGAGACCGACATGACGGCGTCCATACCGGTGATCGATCGCGAGATCTTCCGGCGCAGCTCCAGCCTGTTGCAGGGCGGCAAGCCGGTCGACGTGGCCGAGGCGATCGTGTTCCTGGCCGACCCCGCGACACCGCTGAACGGCCAGGTGCTTCGGGTGTGCGGGCAGCTGATCGTGGGTCGCTGATGGCCCAGGTGCTCGACCTGAAGGCGATGCCGCCGGCCCTCGGCCTGTACGCGAAGGCACTGGCGCCCACCCGTCGCCCGAGCGTGGCGGCGGGGCTGCCCGAGCGTGAGGTGCAGCTGCTCGGGCACCGCAGCACGGTGACCGAGGTGGCGGCCTACGACCGGGTGTGTGGCTTCGTGCTCGGCGACGAGTTGCCGGCGACCTGGCTGCACGTGCTGACCTTCCCGCTGCAGTTGACCCTGATGACCGCGCCCGGGTTTCCGCTGGCGCTGGCCGGCCTGGTGCATGTGAGCAACTCGATGGTGCAGGTGCGTCCGGCGCTGATCGGTGAGGCGCTCGACCTGCGGGTGCGGGCCGAGAACCTGAGACCCCACCGGCGCGGGGTGCTGGTCGACCTCGTCGGCGAGGCTGCGGTTGCCGGCGAGACGGTGTGGCAGGGGCGGTCGGTGTACCTGAGTCGGCAGGCGCGTCTGGCGCCGGCACCCGAGCCGGGGGCGAGCCCGGTGCCGTCCGGGCGACAGGAGGGCAGGGGGGTTGTTGGCGAAGCATCTCGCTCACTTTCGTCGGCCAACGGCAGTCATTCCGTGCCGGCAGATGATGCCGCGGGGACTGCATCTGCGCCGAGCCTGCAGATGGCCGGGCTCTGGCGCCTTCCGGCGGACCTCGGCCGCCGGTACGCAGCCGTCTCGGGCGATGTCAACCCGATCCACCTCAGTGCGCTGAGCGCGAAGGCCTTCGGTTTTCCCCGAGCGATTGCTCACGGCATGTGCACCCACGCCCGGGTGCTGGCGGCGTTGCAGCCACGGTTGCCACAGGTCTACGAGGTGTCGGTTCAGTTCATCAAGCCGGTGCTGCTGCCGTCCACGGTGCGGCTGGCACTGGGCGAGAGCGAACAGGGATTCTCGGCCCAGGTGACCAACCGCGCGGCTGACCGGGTGTTTCTCACGCTGTCAACCCAGTAGGCATCACCGGTCGAGCCCGTCGGGCCGAGTCGTCTCGCCCTGCCCGATTCGCTGATGCACCCAGCCAGCCCCTGAAATCCCTGCGCCAGTGCAAGGGGTCCGGGCGTGCCTAGGCGGGCAGGTGGTCACTGGCGCAGGGATTTCAGGGGGTCGGTTCCTCCACGTCACGAAGATCGTGGGAGGAAGAAGGGCTTCGACAAGCTCGCCCAGCGATGGATCAGCGTTTCCCTGACCCCCTTCGATCAGCTCGATGAGTGTGGCCGGTTCTCAGGATCAAGATCCGTCAACGATGTCGAGATCGCTACCCGATGGCGGGAAAGGCCCTCCAGTTTCGGGTTGCAACACGAAACCGGCGAGGCGACCCGCCATCGAGCGGCGATCTCGAGATCGCCCGAGGGCCGGGGCCAGGCAGGCTCGACCAGCGACGACGATCGGCGCCGGACCTCGCGCAACCGTGAAGCGGAGTGGGGGTGCACCCCGTCAGGGCGTGGTCGGGCGTAGGCACACTTCTCGGCGGAGCCTGCGGAGCCTAGAAGTTTGCCGGGGCGGGACGGGGTGCACCCCCACTCCGCGGCAACCAAACGCAACCCAGGGGGCGCGGCAGGCGGGATCTCGACAAACTCGACCAAGGGAGTCCCCGGCATCAATTGGCAGAGCGCTTCGGGGAGATCCCGGCGTCCGCCGGGATGACGGGGGAGAGAATTCGCCCGGACGGCTCCAGGGGCGGTCCGGAGATCCCGGCGTTCGCCGGGGATGGCGGGGAGAGGATTCGCCCGGACGACTCCAGGGGCGGTCCGGAGATCCCGGCGCCCGCCGGGATGACAGAAGCCGGGTCTCGACCAGCGGGACCCCCTCAGCCCTGGCGCAGGCGCCGCACCGTCACCTCGGCCAGGAGCGCTGCGCAGTCGGCGAGCACGTCGTCGTCGAACAGGGCCCGTGGTGAGTGGTTGGACGCCGCCGTGGCCCAGTCCTCGCCGGGGTAGGCCGAGACGAAGATGAACGCGCTCGGCACCTGCTGCGCGACCAGGCTGAAATCCTCCGCCCCGGCCTCGGGAAAGGGCTGCTCCACGTACCGATCGGCGCCGAACAGGTCGACCACCGCGTCCACCACCCGGGCGTACTCGCCCTCGTTGTTCACGGTGACTGGGTAGCCGGTCACGTACTCAACGTCGGCGCTCATGCCGTGCGCCTGCGCGATGCCCTGGGCCAGCCGCGTGATCCGTTCGCCGATCGCCTCATGGTTGGCCGCCGAGAACGTGCGCACCGTGGATTCGAGGCGGGCGTCGTCGGGAATGATGTTGTCCTTGCTTCCCGCGGCGATCTTGCCGACGGTCACCACCACCGGGTCGAACGCATCGAACTGCCTGGTCACCATGGTCTGCAGGGCGATCGCGATCTCGCACGCCACCGGCACCGGGTCCTGGGCGTGATGCGGCTGGGAGCCGTGCCCACCCCGTCCGCGCACCGTGATGTAGCACTGGTCGGCGGCCGCCATCAGCACGCCCGGACGTCCCGACCACACCCCGAACGGATGCTCGGACGACACCACGTGCAGCCCGTAGGCGGCGTCGGCCCGGCGTCCCGCCGCGTCCAGCACGCCCTCGGCGATCATCGGACCCGCCCCGCCCGGTCCCTCCTCCCCCGGCTGGAACATGAACACCACGTCTCCCGGCAACTGGTCGCGCAACTCGTGCAGAATCTTCGCCGCGCCGACGAGCCCGGCCACATGCAGGTCGTGGCCGCAGGCGTGCATGGTGCCGTTGGTGGCCGCGAACTGCTGTCCGGTCGCCTCGATCACGGGCAGCCCGTCCATGTCGCCGCGCAGCAACACCACCGGACGACGTCCCGTCGTTTCGGCCCGTCCGCGCAGCACCGCGACCACGCTGCTCAGCGCCGCACCGGTGGTGATCTCAAGGTCGAGGCCCTCCAGCGCCGCGAGCACCCGTGCCTGCGTGCGCGGCAGGTCGTTGCCGAGCTCGGGTTCAGCGTGGATCGCCCGGCGCAGCGTGCGCAACTCGGGGTGCAGACGGGCAGCGATGGCGGTGGTGGCGGTCATTGGCTCAGCCTGCCAGAGTCCAATGCGCCGGTGGGTCAGTCGCGCAGTGCGCGCCCCAGCGCAGCCAACCTAGCCTCGACGGCGCTCAGCCTGGCCTCCACTTCGGCGGGCAGTGCCGCACCCGCACCGACGCCTCCTCCCGCACCCGACCCGGACGCCGTTGCCGCCGCCGTCCTCCCTCGCCCGAACCGCCACCAGCCGACACCGACGGTGATCGCCAGCGCGGCCGTCATCACCGCGAAGCGAGGCCACTGGTTCGCGGTCGACATGCCCAGGCCGACGGCATAGATCATCGTGAACAGCCCGCCGAGCAGCGCCCCGTTGGCCAGCACCGCCCCTGCCTCGGCGATGGCCAGCGACAACAGCATCACCAGCGTGGCGCAGCTCAGCAGCACGATCGAGGTAATCAGCCGCCACTGCGAATAGTCCGGCTGACTACCGGTGACGTACTCGGGCTCCGGATAGAAGGTATTGACGCCGATGCCGACGAAGGCCGTCACGACCAGCCCGAGAAACACGCTGAAGATCACCTGGAGCACCGACTGGCTCAACTCACGTTGCGCATTCATGGCGTCAAGCGTGCCATCACGCAGTCCACGAACAGCCGCTCCGCACCGGGCGCCAGGTCGAGAAAGTAGCTGGGCTCGAACAGTTCCAACTCCATCAACAACGGACGGTCCTGCGCGTCGCGCGCGATGTCGACCCGCGCGTACAGCAGCGGGCACACGTGCGCCAGGCCGCGGTCGGTGAAGATGCGCTCCACGACGGCCAGCGCCTGCCGCGCCAGTGCGCGCTCGTCGTCCGGGGCGTGCGCCTTCACGATCGATTCCTGGTACTGCTCACCGCGCAGACCGCCGCCCAGGGCCAGCAGCGGCCCCTTGCCGATCGCGTGCACGAACTCGTCACCGAAGTAGATCAGCGAGCGTTCGCCCACCCGGCCCACGGATTCGATCGCCGGCTGGATCATCACCACCTTGCCCGCGGCCAGAATCTGCTCGGCCAGTCGCACCCCGGCCGGATCGCCGGCCTCGAACAACCCCGTGTCCGCGGACGCGGCCGAGACGTTGGGCTTGAGCACCACCCGTCCGGACGCCTCGGCCAGGGCTGCGCGCACCTCGTCGACGTGGGCACAGTAGGTGGTCGGGCAGGCCGGCACGCCCAGGGCGGTCAGTTCGCCCAGGTAGCGCTTGTCCATGTTCCAGCGGATCACCTCGGGCGGGTTCACCACCTCGGCGACGGCCTCGACCCGGGCCAGCCAGTCGAGAAACTCGTCGTGCCGGCCTGCGTAGTCCCACGGAGACTTGATCACCACCAGGTCGCACGCGGCGTAGTCGGCGGTCTGGTCCAACCAATCGATGGCGCGCACGGTGACACCGCGCCGGGCGAGTTCGTCGCCGATCAGCGTGATCTCGCGATCGGCGTCCACCGGGCTGGTCAGGGCGTATTGGCTGGTGATCAGGGCTACCGTCGGCATCACCCCATCCAACTGCACCGGGGCGCTCCGGTCGCCAGGTCGTCCTCACCCTGGACGAAACCCGTCCCGGCCGCTCCACGATGGTCACGTGAGCACGGTGGAAACCTCCGACTCACCATGGACGAACTTCGTCCCGGCCGCTCCACGATGGTCACGTGAGCACGGTGGAACCCAATTCACCTGGACGAAACCCGTCCCGGCCGATCCACGATGGTCACGTGAGCACGGTGGAACCCAATTCACCTGGACGAAACCCGTCCCGACCGCGCCATGATGGTCACGTGAGCACGGCGAACCCCTCCGACGACCTCGGCACGGTGCTGCGCTGGCAGGCCGCCGGCGGCGAGATCGAGGTGCTCAGCTGGGGGCCTCCGGTGGTGGTGTCGCTGTGTACGTGCGACGGCGGGCAGCAGATGCAGCGCCTGACCTCCGACGCGGACGACCTGCTGGCCCACCTGCGCAGTCGGTAGCCGACCGCACCGCCTCGGGCCTGCCCACGCCGCCGAACGCTCGGTCTCGATCAGGTGACGATCTCGGCGGTGGGCACGTAATTCCTTGTCACCGCCCAAAGCTGCCGCTACTGTGCGGCCATGTCAGAGCCTCTTGTCGTGATCGAGAACGTCAACAAGCACTTCGGCGACCTGCATGTGCTCAAGAACATCAATCTCTCGATCGACAAGGGCGAGGTCGTCATTCTGATCGGCCCTTCGGGCTCAGGTAAGTCCACCCTCTGCCGCACGATCAACCGGCTCGAAACCTACGAGTCGGGTTCGATCACGATCGACGGCAAGACCCTGCCGGATGAGGGCAAAGAGCTCGCGAACCTGCGCGCCGACGTCGGCATGGTGTTCCAATCGTTCAACCTGTTCGCCCACAAGACCATTCTCGAGAACATCACGTTGGGCCCGATCAAGGTACGCAAGACGCCGAAGGCCGAGGCCGAGAAAAAGGCAATGGAACCGCTCACCCGGGTGGGGGTCGAGGCGCAGGCCGAGAAGTACCCGGCGCAACTCTCGGGCGGCCAGCAGCAGCGGGTGGCGATCGCCCGCTCGCTGGCGATGAACCCCAAGGTGATGCTGTTCGATGAGCCCACCTCGGCGCTGGACCCCGAGATGGTCAACGAGGTGCTGGACGTCATGGTGCAGCTCGCCAAAGAGGGCATGACGATGATCGTGGTCACCCATGAGATGGGGTTTGCCCGCAAGGCGGCCGACAAGGTGGTCTTCCTGGCCGACGGGCAGATCGTCGAAACCAACACCCCCACCGAATTCTTCGCCAACCCGCAATCGGGTCGGGCGAAGGACTTCCTGTCCAAGATCCTGACCCACTGATCCAACCGTCCAACGAAGCCGCAGTAGAAGAAGGAACCGCAACCTAACAAGGAGTCCGTCCATGTCACTAAAGTTGAAGCTCGGCGCCGCACTCGCGGCCGCGGCTCTCGCTCTCTCCATGTCCGCGTGTGGTAGCGGCGCCGGCAGCACCAACCTGCAGGCGCTCAAGATCGGCATCAAGTTCGACCAGCCCGGCCTGGGCCTCAAGGACGGTGACAAGTACAGCGGCTTCGATGTGGACGTCGCCACCTACATCGCCGGCAAGCTCGGCACCACCGCCGACAAGATCACCTGGATCCAGGCGCCGTCCGCGCAGCGCGAGACGCTGATCGAGAGCGGGCAGGTCGACCTGGTGGTGGCCACCTACTCCATCACCGACGCGCGCAAGGAGAAAGTGAGCTTCGCCGGACCGTACTTCATCGCCGGACAAAGCCTGCTGATCCGTGCGGACGACTCCTCGATCACCGGGGTCGACTCACTGTCGGGCAAGAAGCTGTGTTCGGTCACCGGCTCCACCTCGGCGCAGAAGATCAAGGACAAGGTGCCCGGGGTGAACCTGCAAGAGTTCGGCGGCTACTCCGACTGCGTCACCGCACTCAATGCCAAGACCATCGACGCGCTGACCACCGACGACACGATTCTGGCGGGCTTCGCCGCCCAGCCGGCCAACGCCGGCAAACTGAAGCTGGTC
>DAOSUG010000045.1:0-9176 GCA_035378545.1 Micropruina sp.
GAACGGCGGAATGCCCGGGTAGGTGTTCAGAAAGTCCAGGCCGGCGTAGGCGGCGTCGTCGTAGACCGGCGGCACCAGAATGTGCTCGGGTGTCTGCCAGCCCTTGCTGTAGGACGGCACCTGGTCGATCAGGTCCTCCCACTGCTGGGCGGAGTCGGACGGGGGCGCGTCATCGCCCAGTTCGATGCTGTCGAAACGAGGAATGCTCACTGTTGCGCTCCTGCCTGGGCGAGGCCCAGTTGGTCGAGAATGCCGGAGAGGAAGCCGGCGACGTCCATGCCGTCGAAGATCTCTGCGTCGATCAGGCCGGCGGCCTCATCGGAGCCGGTCTCGGTGCGGCGTCCGGCGATCAGCACGGTGCCCACACCAGCGGCCTTCAGGGCCTTGGCCACCTCGATCGCCTGCGCCGCGTACACCTTGGCCGACGAGCACAGCACCACGACGTTCGCGCCGGCCGCTTCGACCTGCTGGACGATCTCGTCGGGAGATCCGCCCTCGCTGCTGGGGTGGTCGAACCCGGCCACCAGCAGCACGTTCGAGGTGAACTGCTCACGCGGGCCGAAATCGCGCCGGGCACCCAGGCAGGCCATGAAGACCTTGGGCTTCTCGGCGGCGGCGTTCACCCGGTCGCGCAGCGCCTCGAAGACCTCGCTGTCGCGGCGCGGCTTGAGGCCGCCGTAGCTCGGGGCTGCCGGTCGCGGACGAACCTCGAGCGGTTGCTCGTTGGCGTTGGGGAACATCGACACGCCGGTGATCGGCTGGCGCCGGTTGGCAAGCCGGACGGCGCGGGCCGCCACCGTACGCTCGATCGCTGCGGCGACGCCGCCGTCGGCGAGCACCGTGGCCATGCCGCCGCCTGCCTCGATCTCTTGGAACCGCTTCCAGGCCCGTTCGGCGAGCTGGTCGGTGAGGCTCTCGACGTACCACGAGCCGCCCGCCGGATCGGCGACCCGGCCCAGGTTCGACTCCTCGGCGGCCAGCAACTGAATGTTGCGGGCCATCCGACGGGAGAAGTCGGTGGGCAGGCCCCAGGCGGTGTCGTGCGGCAGCACCGTGATCGATTCGGCGCCGCCGATGGCGCCGCCGAAGGTGGCGATGGTGCCGCGCAGCAGGTTGACCCACGGGTCGTCCCGGGTCACCATGCGTCCGGACGTGACGGCCAGCTGAATGGCGCCGCGCTTGCCGGAGCGGACGCCGCTGACCTCGCCGACCCGGGCCCACAGCCGGCGCAGTGCGCGCAGCCGGGCGATGGTCATGAACTGGTCGGCGTTGATCGGCACCCGGAAGGCGATTTGGGCGAAGACCTGTTCGGCGCCGATGCCGGCCTGTTCGAGATCGCGCAGGTGCTCGACGCCGGTGGCGATCGCGAAGGCGAGCACGTCCACGTCGCCGGCGCCCGCATCGTCGTAGACGAGGGTGTCGACCGCGAGCGCGCGGGCCTTGGGAAACTCGGTGAGCGAGGTACTGACCCATTCGCGCTGCGCGGCGAAGTCGGGGGCCTCGCCGGTACGGGCCGCATGACCCAGCACGTCGATGCCGAGGCTGCCACCGACCTCGGCGGCCTTGCCGCCGGCCCGCCAGAAGTCGGCGAGGGCCGCGGCGGCGGCGAACTGATCGGTGTGGCTGCTGACCCGGAGCCGGGCGAGTTCCGGCAGCACGCCGGCCAGCACGGCGCCGAGATCGGCGGCGGCGATGGCGTCCGGATCGACCCGTAGCCACAGCGAGGTGGCACCCTTGGTCAGGTCGGCGAGCACGGCCGCGTTGCTGAACGCGACGTCGGGGTCTTCGTGAAGCTGGGTGACGTCCCAGGCGTGAATGGCTCCGGTGCGCAGCGAGGTGCCCCGGGTGAACGGGGTCACGCCCGGGTGCCCCAGGTCGTGGTCGGCGGCGGTGTCGGTGGCGCGGGTGTAGAGCGGGTCGATGACGAGGTCGTCCACGGTGATCGTGGTGAGTCGCTTCATCGCCTGCTCGATGGAGAGTTCCTTGCCCTCGGGACGGCGCCGGTTGAGCACCTTGAGGACCTCGGCCTCCCAGTCCTGCCGGCTCGGCGCGGTGAAGTCGCCGGCCAGGGTGAGCGGGGTTTCGGTCATGATCGCAGCCTAGGACTCTGACCCTCTCACCGCTGCCCAACGGGCGAATGACTTGGGCTCTGGAAGCATGAATCTCGACCTGCGAGACTACCCGCGGCCCGGGACGCCGGGCCGGGTCAACTGACCTGCCGCACCAGCGCCTCGGCCGAGGCGATCATGCGCATGGTCTCCCATTCCCAATCCGGCTCCTGGCCACGGAACGGCCCGGTGGCCAGCGAAATGATCACAGCGGCGGCCCGCAGCCGCAGTTCGCGAGGATCGACCCGGGTGTCGAACACCGGCACCCAGGTACGGACCAGCCGGTGCACCCGCGCCTCCTGCGCAGGACTCATGCGCTGAATGGTCGACAGGTGCGCGATCAGGCAGGCCAGGTCGTCCGCCCGGCGTCCGGGGCCGACCGTGTCGACATCGAGCATGCCGACGATGCGGCCCCCGGCCACATGCACCTGGCCCTCGTGGAAGTCGCCGTGGGTGGGTTCGTTGCCCAGTGGAATGTGGGCCAGCCCGTCGGTCACCTGCTGCACCAGCCGGGCCAGCTTGTCGGTCGCCGCCGGGAGCGCCGCCGACACCATCTGGGCGTAGTGCTGCACCGCGTCCGACCAGGGTGGACGCCGCTCCAGCCGGGTGATGCTCATCGGCATGGCGTCCAGCAATTGGATGAGTTGCTCGGCCGTGCACGGGTCAGACTCGTCGAAGACCGCCTTGGCCAGCGACCGTCCGGGCAGGGTGTGCAGCACCAGAAGGGCGTCCGGGGTGGTCGCGGCGATGAGCGGGGCCGGCACCCCGGCGTCCAGCAGCAACTCGTGCCGCCTGACCACGTCGTGGAACACCCGCTCGCGCAGCACCTTGCAGTACAGCACCACCGGCGGATCGCCGACCTCGACCTTCAACACGGCCCGGCGCCGCGGCCGGTACCCGATCATGCGCAGCGACACCTCGGCGGGCCCGACGGGCCGACCGAGCACGTTCGCGTCGGTGAGAATGCCGGCCATCTGCTCGGTGTAGGCGGCCCGGGCCAGCCCCGGCAGGTCGGGATCGGCCGGGTAGATCCACACGGCCACCTCGCGCTCGCCGTCGGCGAAGATCTCGGCGCGGCTGTCGGTTGCCGCAGGCCCGGACGCCCGCGCGCTCACGCCCAGCAGTTCGTCGCGCTCGCCGTACGGCCAGGCCACCGTTGCGGAGTAGGTGGCGGTGGTGGACTGCTGCGGGTTGGCGTCCACATGGTCCAGCGCCCAACTCACCAGCCGTCCCCCTGCATGTTCGACGGCCGCGCCGAGCAACTCGCCCACCTCGGACGAGGTCAGCAGGCGCGAACCGTCCGGGTCCTGATCGGTCATGTCTGGTCCGATCCCGGCACGGCGCCCAGACGCTCCAGCCGCAACCGGGCCGCGCGCCGTCCGTCCAGTTCGGTGACGGTGAAGCAGAACCGCTCGGGTTCGTTGTCGCTGCCCGGCACCGGGTCGAGCACCACCTCGACGGTGTCGTTGAACTCCGGCAGGTGCCCCAGATGGGCCATCACGAAGCCGGCGACGGTGTCGTAGGGGGCCTCCGGCAGCACGTACCCGATGGTTTCGCCGAACTCCTCAATGGTTTCGAGGCCGTCCAGCTCGGCCCGGGTGGGCGAGGCCGGCGATTCGACGACCGGTTGGTCGAACTCGTCGGAGATGTCGCCGACCAGCTCTTCGACCAGATCCTCCATCGTCACGATGCCGGCGGTGCCGCCGTACTCGTCGCGCACGATCGACAGATGCGCGTTCGCGGCCCGCAGTTCGGACAGTGCTCGCAGGATCTTCATGGTGTGCGGCAACGAGACCACCGGACGCACCAGCTGCCGCACCGGCGCGTTGCGGGCGGCCGGATCGAGGTCGAACAGGTCGCGCACATGCACGAAGCCCAGCACGTCGTCGACGTCCTCGCCGATCACCGGGTAGCGGCTGTGCGGTGAGTCATGGAACGAGCGGAT
Organism: Micropruina sp.; assembly: GCA_035378545.1. Lineage (GTDB taxonomy): Bacteria > Actinomycetota > Actinomycetes > Propionibacteriales > Propionibacteriaceae > Micropruina. The sequence goes on from DAOSUG010000045.1 coordinate 4,054, forward strand.
CACCTTGTGGGCGGGCATGTCGCCGGTGATGAAGTCGACCTCGGTGCGCGGCACCATCGCTTCGCGCAGGCTGACCTGGCCGGCGGCGAACACCTCGTCCACGATCTGGCGCTCCTCATCGCCCAACGTGGACGACGAGGTGACCATGGCGCGCAACTCTTCGTCGGTGACCTCTTCCCGGCCGGCCTTCGGGTCGCCGCCGAACACCCGCACCAGGGCGTTGGTCGAGACCCCCAGAAACCAGATCACCGGACGGGCCAGGGTGGCGATGGAGTTGACCAGCGGCGCCAGCGCCATGGCGAAGCTCTCGGCGCTCTGCATGGCCAGGCGCTTTGCGGTGAGTTCGCCCACCACGATCGAGAAGTAACTGATGATCACCGTGATCAGCACCAGCGAGAGCGGCGGGGCTACACCCTCGGGCACTCCCCACCCGATCAGCAACTGCGACAGCGGCTCTTCGAGCGTCGCACCGCCGAAGGCGGCGGAAAGGAACCCCGACAACGTGACGCCGATCTGCACGGCGGAAAGGAACCGGTTGGGGTTCGCGGCCAGCGCAGCGACGGTCTTGCCCCGGGTACCGCGGGTCGACAGCTGCTTGACCTGGCTTTCGCGCAACGACACCAGGGCCATCTCGGCGGCGGCGAACACCCCGCCGATGACGATGAACAGCAGGATCAGGGCAATGTTGCTGAGAACAGGGTTCATCGGCTCGCCTCGATCACCGGCATAGTTTATAGATCAGGGCTCGGTAAGGTGACGGCGATGTCCGCCACCGTTCCGCGCCCGTTCACGTTCGCGAAGGGCAATGCCGCCAAACTGGCCGCGCTGCCCCGCTACGCGTCCGGCAGCGTGCGCACGCGGTTCCGCAGCCGTGACCCACAGGTGTGGGCCTTCGGCAGCGCCTTCGGTTTGGCCGACGGTGCGCTGGCACTGCTGCGGGCCGCCCGGCGTCTGCAACCGTCGCTGCGGCTGGTGTGGCTGGTCGGCACCGAACAGCAGGCCGTGCAGGCCCGCTCGCTCGGCATCGAATGGGTGGCGAAGGACAGCTCCGCCGGCTTCGACACCACCGCGGGTGCCGGCGTCGTCGCGATCACGCACGGGTTCGGCGACGTGAACCGCTTCGCGCTCGGCGGAGCGACCATTGCGCAGCTGTGGCACGGGTCACCGCTGAAGAAGCTGCACGCCGACTCGTCCGCCGCGCTCGCGCTGGGCCCCTTGAGCGGGGTGCCGGCGGCACGCACATTGATGCGCCAGGCCTACCGTCGCGGCACCCGGCGGATCAGCGTGCTGCCGGTGGCCGCCGACACGTTCGTTCCGTGGATGTGTTCGGCCTTCGACCTGAGCCCGCAGCAGGTGCGGGTGCTGGGCGAGCCGCGCACCGACGTGCTGTTCGCCGGCCCCCCGGCCGGACGCCGGGCTGCCGCCCGCGACCTGCTGCAGCGCGCCGTCCCGGGTCTGGGTGGACGGCGGGTCGTGCTGTATGCGCCCACGTGGCGCGACGGCGAACCTGACCCCGGCATACCCACGCAGCGTCAGTGGCGCCGGATCGATGCCTGGTGCGAGGCAACCGACAGCGTTCTGCTGGTCCGTCCGCACCCGCTGGGGGTGGGCTCCTACACCCACAACTCGCGTTACGTGCACCTGGTGCCGCCCACCCTGCTACCCGAATCAATGCCCTTGCTGTGGGGCGTGGACACGCTGATCACCGACTACTCCTCGATGCTGTTCGACTTCGCCGTCACCGGCGGCCCGATGGTGTTTCTGGCGCCCGATCTGGAGCACTATGCGGCGACTCGCGGGCTGTACCCCGACTATGCCCAGATCACCGGCGGGCGCTGGCGCACCGACTGGGACGGGGTGCTCGACCGGCTCGAGCGACTCGACGCCGAACCGTCCGCCCTGGAGCGCGCCCGGGCCCACACCGCACGGATCGCCGCCCTGGCCCACCGGCACACCGACGGACGCAGCGCACACCGGGTCGCGAGCCACCTGTTGGAGCTCACCGGGTCGTGATCCGAGGGCCGGCGCTAGCGGTTAGCGAGGCGGGACGTGTCGACGGTGGTGTGGGCACCCGCGAACAGTCCGCGCAGAAAGCCGGCCCCCCACGACAGGTGCATGATGCCGAGCACCGCCACGTTCAGCAGCCATTCGCGGGCGTTGCCGGCACCCAGTGAACGAACCGAGACCCAACCCAACCCGGCGGCGTACAGCATCGGCGCCGCGTGGACGACGCTCGCCAGTCGGGCGGCGCGGCGAGGCAGCACCCGGTTGCGCTGCACGACCGCCACCAGGGCCGAAACGCTGAGCGCCAAGGTGACCAGCGGCGGCGGCAGGTACTTCAGGGGTGTGCGGCCCTGCTCGCGCACCAGGTGGCCCCGCCACACGCCGGTCGCGTACATCTGCCGGCGCAGGCTGGCCGGGGTGGCCCTGGGCCAGTAGGTGACGGCGACGTCGGGGGTGTACCAGATCAGGTGACCCGCGGCGAGTATGCGCGAGTTGAGCTCCCAGTCCTCGGCCCGGCGCAGCGTGTCGTCGTAGCCTCCCACCTCGTCGAGCACCTCACGGCGGAACACCCCCAGGTAAGCCGAGTCGGACGGCCCGGCCTGCTTGGCCCCGTGGTACTGCCCGCCGCCCAGGCCCCAGGGCGAGTTGTAGGCTCGCGCGACCGCCGCCTGAAAAGGCGTGCGCCCCTTGGCGTGCATCACGCCGCCCACGTTGACCGCCCCGGTCTCGTTGAGCAGGCCGACCATGGTGCGGGTGTAGTCGGCCGGCAGTTCTGCGTGCGCGTCCACCCGGACGACGATGGGGTGCCGGCTTGCCGCTATCGCCAGATTGAGCCCGACCGGAATGTCGTTGACCGGGTTGTCGACCAGCGTGATGCGCGCGTCGGTCTCGGCCAGCTCGTGGGCGATCGCGGTGGTGTCGTCGGTGGACGCACCCAGGGCGATCACCAGCTCCTGCTCGGCGGGGTAGCTCTGTGCGAGCACGGCGGCGACAGCATCGGCCAGGTATCCCTGCTCGTTCAGCACCGGCATCACGTACGAAACAGGAGGGAACTCGCTCATTGGCCGAGGCTATCGCGGCGGACCCGCAGTGACCGTGCACCCTTCGGTCGAGTACGGCCTCACACCTTGGCCCTCGGGTCGGCACGAAATCCACCCGCTGCGCGCAGAACCTCATCGCGTACCCCAGCGCCAGGTCGGCCGGCTCAACAGGCCCTGATCGGCCACCTCGGTTTCACCGTGTGGCTTGATCAGCTCGTGGTGCCGCGCGCCGGCGGCAACCAGTGCATCGACCAGAGGTGCGGAATGGGTGACCACCACCAACTGGCACCGCTCGCCCGCTGCGACCATCAGCCGGGCCAGGGCCGGAAGCACGTCGGGGTGCAGCGACGTTTCGGGCTCGTTGAGCACCATCAACCCTGGCGGACGAGGACTGAACAGCGCCACCGCCAGCAGCAGGTAACGCAGCGTGCCGTCCGAGAGTTCGCGAGCGGTCAGCGGACGCAGCAGGCCGGTTTGGGTCAGCGCGACCTCGAAGCGTCCGTCGTAGTCGGTGACCGTGAGCCTGCTGCCGTCGAACGCGTCGGCGACCGCGCGCTGCAGCGGTCCGGCCCAGGCCGACTCGAGAATGGTCGCCGCCGCGGGCGCCAGGTCGTGGCCATCGCCCGCCAGCACCTCGGTGCGGGTGCCGACCTGAGGCAGGCGGGCGGGTGCGTCGGCATCGACCCGGAAGCTGTCGTAGAAGCGCCAGCCGCGCACCACCTCGCAGACCGCGGCCAGTTCGGGCCGGTGAACAGGGTCGACGAGTTCGCGCAGCACGCTTGCCCAGGGCGGCAGGCCGATGGGCAGGTCCACCCGCGTGGACGACTCGGCCACCCGGACCCCACGCGTCGTGCGCTCCAGCAGGGTCGCCGCCGGACGAAGCTGCGTTCCGGCCCAGATCACTTCGCGCTTGATCACCGGATCGCGGCTGAACAGGGTCTGCGCCGGCACCGGCAGGCCGATGTCGATCAGGTAGCCGAAGTCGTCGCCGGTGAACCCCAGCTGCAGGCTGATCGGCTGCTTGCGTGACCCGGTGCCCTGGATCGGCACTTCGCCGCGCCGCATCGCGCCGGTGATCTGCTCGGGCCCTGCCCACAGCACCGAACTCAACCCCCCGGCGGTCGCGAGCGCGCCGATCAGTCGGCCGTTCGCGGTGTCGGCCAGCAGGTGAAAGGCGCGGTACAGGTTGGACTTGCCCGACCCGTTCGCGCCGGTGATGACGGTCAGCGGTGCGAGCGGCAGCACGACGTCGCGCAGCGAGCGATAACCGTGCACGGCCAGGGTGGTGAGCATGGCACTGACGCTAGAACCCGGCACCGACAGTTCCAGCGCTCGTGCGCACCGCCTCCATGACACGGGTCGCGCCGTCCCCATGAAACAGGTCACGACATTTCAGGTACGAGGTAGGACTCGGCGGGCGTCCCCGCGTGAGGCGGACTTGTTCCACTCACGCTGCGGCTGTGCGCCGATTCGGCGCAGCACGCATCAATCCGGAGCTCGGACGACTCCTGCACGTGACGCCCGGTATCGGGAGGGCCCAGGACGTTGACCCGCGAGGATCCACGACCGTTGCGATCGCAGGTGCGCGCAGCGGCCGTCCGCACGGTCTCTCTGCTCGCCCTGTCGGTGGCTGTCTACCGGGCGGTCACCACCTACGCCGACGTCGCCGTGCGGCTGCTCCGCTCCCTCGGCCTGCGCCAGCGGCAGCTCGAGCCGTGGCGCTCGCTCGGCACCCTCCACCAATGGCCCCCCACCCCTGGGTTCCACAAGCTCAACCAACGGACCACCGAGATCCACGATTGGTAGTCTCCTGACGTCCACCACGTTGAGGTCCGGAAGGTCACGATGAGCTCGATCATCTACACGCACACAGACGAGGCGCCGCTGCTGGCGACGTACTCCTTTCTGCCCATCGTGCAGGCGTACGCGGCCGCGGCGGGGGTCGAGGTGCAGACCCGCGACATTTCGCTGGCCGGACGCATCATCGCCCAGTTCCCCGAACACCTCTCCGAGCAACAGCGGCTGCCGGACGCCCTGGTCGAGCTCGGCGCGCTGGCCAAGACCCCCGAGGCGAACATC
>DAOSUG010000046.1:0-9164 GCA_035378545.1 Micropruina sp.
CCCGCGTAGCTGTGCAGGCCCGAGACCAGCAGGTTGATGCCGACGAAGTTGAACCAGAAGCAGACCAGCCCGACGATCGCGACGATCGCCGCCCGCTTGCCGCGCCAACCCGCGGTCGCCCGCGCGTGCAGGTAGCCGGCGTAGACCACCCAGGTGACCAACGACCAGGTCTCTTTGGGGTCCCAGCCCCAGAACCGTCCCCACGCGTACTCGGCCCACACCGAGCCGGCGGCGATGGCGAAGGTCCACAGCGGAAACGCGAAGGCGTGAAACTTGTAGGCCAACTCGTCGAGGCGCTGCGGCGAGGGCAGCTTCGCCAGGTAGCCGCGCACCTTCTCGCGACGCACCGCCCGGATCTTCATCAGATACAGGATCGACAACAACCCGCCCACGTTGAACGCGGCACCCGCGACGGCGGCCGCCACGATGTGAATCACGAACCACACCGAGTGCAGCGCCGGCACCAACGGCGCGACGGCCACATAGAGCACGGTGACCGCCAGACCCTGCCCGATCACCACCAGCAGGCTCACCGGCAGGCCCAACCAGCGCATGCCGCGACATGCGAGCACCAGGTAGATGGTCACCACGAACAGCAACGCCGCGGTGACGAACTCGTACATGTTGCCCCACGGAAACCGCTGCGCCGCGATGCCGCGGCAGACCACACCGGTCAGGTGCAGGGCCCAGGCGATGATGATCAGGGCGAGCCCCATGCGGCCGAACAGGTCGACCTGCAGGCGAGCCTTGAGGTCGCGCGCGTCGGACGAACCCGCCTCGGACGAGGCTCCCTCGGCCGACCCTCCCCCGGACGCCACCCTCTCGGACGCTCCGCGCTGGGGACCCGTCACGTCGTCCGCGGCGCCGGATGGTACGTCGCCCTCCGGCCCCTCGACCCCCATCACGGCGCCGTCGCTGCCGACCAGCACCCCCGCGGGCAGGGCCCTTTCCGGCTCGAGCCGGCGGGCAGCCGCCCACTCGGCCGCGAACGCCGACAGTGCAAGCAGGTAGACCACCACCGAGGTGACCATTGCCAGGTTCGACCAGTAGGCCGCCATCAGCTCTTCCCTTCGTCGTCGGCTGTGCCGCCGCCCGTCGTGCCCGCCGGGGGTTCCGCCGCGTCCGGCTCGGACGCAACCGAGCCTGCGCCAGCGGCGGGCGCGGGCGCAAGCCCCAGTCCGTCCGAGATCAGGACGAGTTCGTCGTCCAATCCGCCGCGACCCTCGGTGCGATCCAACCCCGCCACCTCGACCCGGTCGCCGCTCACCTTGACCCAGACCCGTCGGGGCCGCACGAACAGCGACAGGCACAGGCCCGCGACGGCCACCAGCACCGAGCCGAACACCAGCCACAGGCCGGGGGTGCTGCCGACCTGCAGGCTCACCCAGCGCTTCCAGTCGTGAAACGTGATCGAGCCGCCGCCGGGCAGGTCGAACACCTCACCGGGGGCCAGCGTGAAGCGCAGCGGTTTGCCGTCCTTGGTGTACTGGGTCAGCCCGGTGGTGTCGAGCGAGTAGACGTTCTCGGGCACCCCCGTGGCCTCTTTGGGGGCCCCGTGCCAGGCGTTCAGCAGCAGCAGCGGGTTGAGTGCGTCGGGAAAGACGGAGGTTCCGCCGTTGGCGGAGTCGACCGCCGTGGGCAGGAACAGCGCCTCGAACGCCAACCGGTCCGGGCGGGCGTAGGGCGCCTTGACCACCCCGACGCTGAGAAAGTTGCCGTCCTGCGGCAGCAGGATCACCGGACCCTCGAAGGCGACCTTGCCGTCGGCGCCCTTGACGGTCACGTCGACCGCGTACCCGTGCCCCACCAGATGGACGGTGCTGTCGCCCACCACGAGCGGCTGGTTCACCTCGAGCGTCTGCTGTCGGCTGACCCCGTCCATCGTGGTGGTGGTGTTGGCCTTGAACACCCGGGCGGCGCCGCGCTGCACCGGTCCGGTCTCGAACTTGGCCTCGAACGAGTCGAGTTTCACCGTGAACGGCACCAACTGCGAGGCCCGGAACGCGCCGCCCGACGTGAAGTCGTCGAACTGGGTCAGGGTGTTGCTGAACGACTGGCCCTCGACCAGCGCGACCGTGCCCTTGTAACCGAACAGGGCACCCCAGGCCACGCCGCAGAGCAGAAACACCAGCGACACGTGAAAGACCAGGTTGCCCAGTTCGCGCACGTAGCCGCGCTCGGCGCTGACCGAGTCGGGCAGCCGGCGCACCCGGAAGCGACGCTTGCGCAACAGCGTCTCCGCTTGGTCGAGCAGTACGGGGGTGGCGGCGCCGGCGAAGTCGAGATGGGCCGGCAGTCGCCCCAGGTTGCGCGGAGTCCTCGGCGGCTGCGCCCGCAGCCCCCTCAGGTACACACCGATCCGCGGAATGATGCAGCCGACGAGCGACACGAACAGCAGCAGGTAGATCGCCGCGAACCACGGCGACGCGTACACGTCGAACAAGCCGATCGCGTCGTAGAAGCCGCCGAGTTGCGGATTGTTGGTGAGGAACTCGCGCACCCGCACCGGTGAGGTGGGACGCTGCGGCAACAGCGAGCCCGGAATCGCGCCGAGCGCCAGCGCGAACAGCAGCACCAGCGCGGTGCGCATCGAGGTGAGCTGCGTCCACAGCCAACGCAGGGTCTCGGACGCCCGCAGCGTGCCGCCGGGGCGCGTGGCAGCCGTGGTGCGCCGGGTCGGTGCCTTGCCGGGTGAGACCGCACCCGAGGCGTCCCCGTGAACCTGCCGACCGGACGCGCCCGAGGCGTCGTCGCCAGGCGCCGGACCCGCACCTGAGGCGTCGCGGCCACCCTCCTGACCCGACGCGCTCGACCCGTCCTCGCGGCCCGACTCACCGGACGCGCCCGCGCTCGCCTCGCCGGCGGCCTCCGCCTCAGGCTGGTCGAAGGGGTCGATCAGGTGCTTGTCGGTGGGCATCAGATCACCGTTCCGAACGAGGCGGCCCACTGCCGCAGCCAAGCCATCAGGGCGTCCCACCAACCGGTCAACAGCAGCACGCCGACGGCGATCATCATCACGCCACCCATCACCTGCAGCGCTCGATGGTGCCGACGGACGAAGCCGAGCGCGCCACCGAACCGGTCCAGGGCCAGGCCGGCCACCAGAAACGGCAGTCCGAGCCCCAGCGCGTAGCAGAAGGCCAGCAGCCCGCCCCGCAGCGCGGTCGCCTCGTTGAGGGCCAGGGTGAGTACCACCTGCAGCGCCGGCCCGATGCAGGGCGTCCAACCCAGGGCGAACACCAGCCCCAGCAGCGGCGCGGCGGCCAGGCCGACCTTGGGTCGCAGGTTGAGTCGCACGGTGCGGCTGGCGAACGGCACCCAGCCCGCGAACACCAGGCCGAGTGCGATCGCCAGCACCCCACCGATCACGTTGATCGTGGTGCGGTACTGCATCAGGGTGGTGCCCAGCGAACCGAACAGGGCGCCACCCGACACGAACACCACGGCGAAGCCGAGCACGAACAGCGAGGTGCCGGCCAGCACCCGTCCACGACTCTCACCGGCCTGCAACTGCGCGGCGCTCAGCCCGCTGGCGTAGCTCAGGTAGCCGGGTAGCAGCGGCAGCACGCAGGGCGAGAAGAACGACACCAGGCCGGCCAGCAGGGCCACCGGAACCGCCAGCAGCATCGAGCCGCCCACCGCCTGGCGGGCCCAGTCCCCCACGTCGAGCAGAATCATCAGCGTCCTGCCGCCACGTCGTCGATCAGGCCGACCAGGGTGGCCTCGGACGCCTCGCCGAGCACCCGTGCGGCGACGCGTCCCTGGGTGTCGACGATGACAGTGCTCGGAATGGCGCTCAGCGGCAGCTTGCCGGCGAACTGCAGCACCAACTCGCCCGCCGGGTCGTACAGGTTGGGGTAGGTGATGCCGAACTCGCGCACGAACGCCTGGGCCTGCGGCTTGCCGATGTCGCGCGAGTTCAGTCCGACGAACTGCGCGGACGCGGCGGTGCGCGCGGAGGCCTTCGCCAGGGCCGGCGCCTCTTTGATGCAGGGCTGGCACCACGAGCCCCACACGTTGTAGACCAGCACCTTGCCCTGGACCGACGTGCTGCTCCACTGCCGGCCGTCCAGGGTGGTGCCGCTGATCTCGGGGGCTGCGACCCGCTGCGCCACCGGCACCGTCGTGATCGTGCCGTCGCCGCTGACGAAACCTCCGTCGGCGGACGCGCCGCTGGTGCAGCCGGCCAGCACCAGCAGCACAACAGTCGCGAACGTGAGGACGAGGCGGCGCATCACGACCCGGGTCGGAACAGCACCCTGGAGGCTTTCGGCGGCACCAGGTCGGCGGCCGGTTCGGCGTAGTCGACGGCGACGACGCGTCCGTCGATCAGGGTGAACGAGGTGACGCTGGCCAGCCGGCATTCGCGCTTGCGCGGGTCGTGCACCAACGAGCGGCCCTCGGCGGCGAGCCGCGAGATCCAGATCGGCAACTCGTGCATCACGATCAGCGCCTGACCGTCGTCGCCGGCAGCCTGCGCCGCATCGTCGATGGCCAGCCGCACCCGCGCCACGATCGAGGTGTACGGCTCACCCCAGGACGGCTTCAGCGGGTTGCGCAACTGCCACAGGTTCTTGGGGATCAGCAGCTTCTCGTTGTACCTGCCGAAGTTGCTGCCTTCGAAGTAGTTGGCCGCCTCGATCACCCGTTCGTCGGTGACCACCTCGAGCTCGGGATGGTTGGCGGCGATCGGCGCCATGGTCTCTTGCGCACGTTGCAGGGGTGAGCAGCGCAGGTGGGTCAGCGGCACGTCGGCGAAGTACTCGCCCAGCCGCTGCGCCATCGCCTGACCGACCTCGCCCAGGCCATAACCGGGCAGCCGCCCATAAAGGATGCCGTCGGGGTTGTGCACCTTGCCGTGGCGCACCAGATGAACTACCGATTGCATGGGTGAGGGCCGGCCTTTCGCTGTGCTCGGGCTCCCACCATACGGGACGGACGCAGCGGCCTCGGCCCTTGCCTACGGGCCATCCGAGTGCGCCGACCAGTAGGAAACCTCTGGATCGGGTGCCACGTTCAAGGCTGGTCCATCCTGTCGCACGCTGAACCACTCGACCGCGTGACCAACCTGGCGAAGTCCGAAACGCTGCACCGGAGCGCCACCCTCGCTCTGCATAGTCTCCAGCACCTGCGCCGCGACGTCGTCGATGATCGCCTGGGCTCGCTGTTCGGTCGGGATAGTGGACGAGAGTGGGGTTCGCGCGGCCAGGTATTCATTGAGCAAGGCATCCGGCACGTCACACTGACTCTCGTACCCACCGTCCCCAGCCGTGGTGTCGAAGAGAATGACTGCACCATCTGCCGCTTCTCGACAGCTGAAACCGAAGTCACGCAGACGCGTCAACAGTTGAGCTCGCAGCGATTCGTGCATGGCTCAATCATGCTGTGTAGCGGGGATGGAGTATCGCTCCTCACCGCTGCGTTCGCGACGACCCCCAGGTGAGGTTCGACCCTCCAGGCGTGGGCGCAGCGAGCCGGACGGCCCGGCGCAGGTCGGCGGCGATGGCCGGCCCGGCAAGTCGTTCGAGAACAGCCCCGGGTAGGGCGAACAGCCCCGAGCCGGTGATCGCGTAGGTGGCGGTGAGACGCGTGCGGTCGACACCGTAGGGCAGCAGATCGAGCCGCAGCACCGCGGCGACGCCCTGCCAGGTGCCCCGCTCGATCCACACCCGGGGCCGCTCGTAGCCCGTCACCCGCAGCCGCGGACGGGCACCGACGGCGGTGCAATCGGTCCACGTCGTGCCGAGTTCACCGGCTCCCTGCACATCGGCCACAGCCCTCAGGCTGGCCTGCCAGTCGGGACGCCGCTGCGGGTCGCTCAAGTAGTCGAACAGAGCATCGGCGGGCAGCGGAACGTCCAAGCGGACACAGCGACTCATGCGAGTGCTCAGCCGGCCAGCGCGGCACGCAACTGCCGCTCGTCCAGGAACCAGATGGCCAGGCGTTCACCGTCGACGAAGGTGACCGGTACGTGGTCGGTGTGCTCGGCCAGGGCCAGATCGCCGTCCACATCAAGGGTGCCGAAGTCTGCGCCGAGCTCGGCGCAGACCCGCTCGGCGGTCGCCAACGCGTCCGCGCACAGGTGGCAGCCGTCGCGCACGATGACCAGCACCCGGGGCGGGGTCATCGGCGCGGGCCCACTACTTGCCGGCGCGGCGACGCTGAATGCGCGTCTTCTTCAGCAGCTTGCGGTGCTTCTTCTTCGCCATCCGCTTGCGACGCTTCTTGATGACCGAACCCACGCTATGACCTCTCGATGTCGGCCCAAGGGCGGGCCGGGTAACTCTTCGTTGCGGTGCGGGGCAGAACCCCGAGGACTGACCGGGTGACCCAGCCAACCCCAAGAGCTTACCGAGTGCGTCGGCACATCTGCGAATTGCGGACGCACCCGGACGCGCGACCCTGCGAATGCGTCGGACGATGCGGCGATGCGGACCGACCCCGAGCGCTCAGCCGGCGTTGTAGAACGACTGGTGCAGGTAGTTGTTGACGGCCTGCTCGGGTACCCGGAAGTTGCGACCGAACCGCACCGCCTCGAGTTCGCCGGCGTGGATCAGCCGGTAGACCGACATGCGCGACACCCTGAGCATGCTCGCCACCTCGGTGACCTTCATGAACTGGATCGCAGGCAGGGGCACGGGTTGGTTCGCGGAGTCGTTCACTGGAGCTCTCTCACTGTGGTCAGCGTCACGCCGACCCCCCGATCGGCGCTGAGTGTCGGCCACCCTACCCCCCGGCCGGGCCCGGCCGCAGCCTCTTGGCCACACCGCGTGAGCGTCCACCGTGCCGGTGACTGGCGCCGTCGAGACGGGTCGCGACCCCTTCTGACCAAGGGGTTCGACATCACGCAACCGCGATGTCCGGCAGCCGATTTGCAACCAGTCACAGGAATTTCGTCTCGCTAAAGTACGCAAATCCTGAGCTTCTTCCAGAGCTTGAACAATGTGGATTCTCTTGTCAGGACTGCTGCCCGTTCGATAACTTTCGGATGGGCCGTCCAACTCGTCCACCGTGCACGTACGAAGGATTGCCCATCCCGGGGGGGAATCATGCTCACATCGTGGGCGGGGTCGCGATCCATTGTCGTGAGTCCAGCGCGTACACGACGCCGATCCGCAAGCACGCGCGTCGAGATATCAGCCCTGACTGGCGCACCACGCGCCCGCAGCGACCACTCCTCGGGCGCCCACAACCACCCACGTGAGGAGATCTTCCGCCATGCGACCACCCCTTGAACGCGCGTCGTCGTTGACGGCGCTGGTCGGGTTAGCGCTCAGCATCAGCCTGCTCGGTTCACCAACCGGCGCGCATGCAGAACAGCCCGCAAAACCGGCCGAGTCCACGACGGTCAGCCACGCCAACGTGCTGTCCCCCGCCGTCAAGAACCTGATCCGGGGAACCGGTATCGAATCAGAGGCCAAGGCGCTCGAAACGTACTGGACGCCGGCTCGAATGAAGGCGGCGAAGCCAGTTGACGGCACCTTGACCGTGAACCGGGTGGGCGCCGCGCCCAAGCGAACGCAGGCCACGCAGGCCGACGGGCCGGCCGTGAGCATTGCGCCGCTCAAGGTAGCGAGCAAGGCGATCGGTACCGTGAAGTCCGGCGCAAAGAAGCCGCAGACCACGTACCCGGGCTATCCGTCGAGTTCGCCTGCGGCCCGCACCAACGGCAAAATCTTCTTCTCGCGCGATGGTTCCAATTACGTGTGCTCGGGCTCGGTGGTCAACAGTGAGGGCCGCAGTCTGGTGTGGACCGCAGGTCATTGCCTTGGTGAGAACGGAACGTGGTCGTACAACGTGGCCTTTGTTCCGGCCTATTCCAATGGCAGCCGGCCCTACGGCAGTTGGTATGCCAAGGACCTGGCGACCAAGACTGCGTGGCTGTATGACTCCGACCACGCCAATGACGTCGGGGCGATCACGTTGGCGCCCAACGCCGGCGTCCGCATCGCCGACCAACTGGGTGCACAGGGGCTGATGTGGAATCAGAGCGCGAACTATTGGGCAAGTGCCTTTGGTTACCCGGCGGTCTCGCCCTACACCGGCCAGGTGCTGGTACGTGCAGACGGGAACACCGCCGACGAGGGCGACGGCACCATCTACATGTACTCGGGATTGACCGGTGGGTCATCCGGCGGTCCTTGGCTGCGCAACTTCGATGAAAACTGGGGTTACGTCAACGGTCACAATGACTTCATCTACACGGCGTCGCCCTCTTGGATGTACAGCCCGTACTACGGCGCTCAGGTCGCCAGCCTGTACGAGTTCGTCCGGTACAACGAGGTGTATGCCCTCGCCACTGCCACTCCAACGATCAGCGGTACGGCCAAGGTGGGCAACACGTTGACCGCAAAGCCGGGTAATTGGAAGCCCAGTTCGGTCAACCTGGCCTTTCAGTGGAAAGCCAATGGCAAGGCCATCGCAGGTGCCATCACGCCGAAACTGACCCTGCCTGCCTCCATCAAGGGTGCGACCATCACCGTGACCGTGACGGGCTCGAAGCTCGGCTACACCACCGCGAGCAAGACCTCCAAGGCCACCAAGAAGGTGGCTGCAGGCACGCTGAGCGGCGCCACGCCCACGATCAGCGGCAGCACAAAGGTCGGCCAGCTGCTCACCGCGAACCCTGGTGCATGGAAGCCGTCTCCGGTGACGTTGACCTATGCGTGGTACCGCAACGGCAAGGCGATCAAGGGCGCGACCTCGTCCGCTTACACGCTGACCAAGTCCGACAAGGGCAAGAAGATCACCGTCAAGGTGACCGGAAAGAAGGCGGCCTACACCACCCTCACCAAGACGTCCAAGAAGACCGCGAAAGTGAAGTAGAGCACATGGCGCGTTGGTCGGCTCAGCTCGCTGGGCCGGCCAATGCCCGGCTGCGGTCGCGGGCTGCCTCCATGGCGGTGATGAAGGCCGCCTTGACCCGGTGGTCCTCCAGTTGCCGCAACGCGGCGGCCGTGGTGCCACCGGGCGAGGTGACCTGCTCACGCAGCACGGTGGGGTGCGACCCCGACTCGATCAGTAGCTTCGCCGAGCCGTACATGGTCTGGTTGACCAGCAGGGTGGCGATGTCGCGCGGCAGGCCCAGCATCACGCCGGCGTCGATCATGGCCTCGACCACGAAGAACAGGTACGCGGGGCCCGATCCCGAGATGGCGGTGACG
>DAOSUG010000047.1:0-9080 GCA_035378545.1 Micropruina sp.
CATCGAGCCCGAGCCCGGCGAGTTCTCGGTCGCCGAACTGAACCACTACCGGCGGGTGCTCGAAACCTGCCACGCCCACGGCCTCACCCCGGTGGTCACCTTTCACCACTTCACCTCGCCGCGCTGGCTACTGGCCGCCGGTGGCTGGGAGAGCCCCGAGACGCCGGCCCTTTTCGCCCGCTACTGCGACGTGGCGATGCACCACCTGGGCGACCTGATCGGCATGGCCTGCACGCTCAACGAGCCGAACCTGCCCTACCTGCTGGCCGAGCTGGGCCTGACCGGCGAGCCGCCCGAGGCACGCAGGCAGATCCCGGTCTGGGCCAATGCGGCCGCGGCGCTCGGCGTCGAGGCGTCCACGATCGCGCCGTTCCAGTTCAACGCCACCGAAGTGGGCTACCAGGTGAAGCTGGCCGCTCATCGCGCCGGGACCGCCGCCATCAAGGCGATCCGTCCCGAGGTGCCGGTCGGCTGGACCCTGGCCAACACCGACGTCCAGGCCGGTCCCGGCGGCGAGGCGTACGCGGATCGCGTCCGACAGAACGTGAACCTGCGGTTTCTCGAAGCCGCCCGCGGCGACGACTTCGTCGGCATTCAGAACTACGGACGCCACGTGTTCGGCCCCGAGGGCCTGCTCGACCCCGAACCCGGCGCTCCGGTCAACAGTCAGGGTGAAGAGATCTACCCCGCAGGGCTGGCGAACGCCGTCCGCGAGGCCTGGCAGGTCGCCGGCGTGCCGGTGATGATCACCGAGAACGGCCTGGCCACCGACGACGACACCCAGCGGCTGGCCTACCTCGAGGCCGCACTCGGCGGTCTGGCCGAGGCGATCGCCGACGGTGTGGACGTGCGCGGCTACATCGCCTGGACCGCCTTCGACAACTTCGAGTGGATCTTCGGCTACGGCCCCAAGTTCGGCCTGATCGCGGTCGATCGCACCACCCAGGAGCGCACCCCCAAGCCGAGTGCCCGCTGGCTCGGCCAGGTGGCCCGCAGCAAGGGCGCCGAACTCGACGCACTCACCTCCGCGGGGGTGTGAGATGGCGTCCGGATCGTCGGGCACCCGGGTTCGCGTCCTCAGCGACAACGACTACGCCGGCGACCCGGACGGCCTGCTCCAGCTGGCGCATCAGGCTCTGTCGACCTCGGCCGAACTGGTGGCCGTGATCGGTTCACACCTGCCACGTAACCCCAGTTTCGACCCGCGGTGTGACTCCGCTGATCGGGCAGCGGACGAGGCGAGCACTGTGCTCGACCTGGCGGGCGCCGAGGCCGTCCCGGTGCTGGCCGGCTCGAATGTGCCATTGGCGGCGCGCAACACGCCGATCGACACCCCGGCCGTGCGCTACATAATCGACGCGGCGATGGCGAGCGACGATCGTCCGTTGTTCACCTGTTTCGGCGGCGGACTCACCGAACTGGCCAGCGCCTGGTTGCTGGAGCCACGCATCGCGGGTCGGTTCACCGCCATCTGGATCGGTGGCGCCGAACACCCCGGGCTGGCCGACCCTCCGCCCGGTGCCGGTACCGCCGAGTTCAACGCGTCCATCGATCCGATCGCCGCCCAGGTGGTGCTCAACGACTCCGACCTCGACGTCTGGCAGGTGCCCCGGGACGCCTACCGGCAGGTGTTGGTCGGCATGGCCGACCTGGAGGACAACCTGGCCGGGCAGGGACCGCTGGGCGATCACCTGCTCAGCCGGATCGAGAGCGGCGAGGACTTCGTGCGATCGCATGGGCTGACTCCCGGCGAGGTGATGGTGCTGGGCGATTCGCCGTTGGTGTCGCTGAGCACCCTGCAGACCACCTTCGAACCCAGCCCCGCCTCGTCCCGATGGGTCCAGCGACCCGCACCACTGATCGCGTCGGACGGTAGTTACGCCGGCGAGGATCCCCGTGGACGAACGGTGCGGGTGTTCACGCACATCGACACCGCACTGATCGTTCGCGACCTGTTCGCGAAGGTGTCACGGCTCGCCCGGCGCGCATCGGCTGGGGAGAGCGGCCGATGACCAGCGTGAACGTAGCCGACGCATCGGCATCGAGGCTGCTCTCGAGCGTCCCGGCTATTCCGGGCTTCCATCCCGACCCGACGATCTGCCGGGTCGGCTCGACCTACTACCTGGCCAACTCCAGCTTCGAGTATTTTCCCGGCGCTCCGCTGTGGCGCTCCACCGACCTGTCGTCGTGGCAGCAGGTGGGCAACATCCTCACCCGCCGCTCACAGTTCACCGTGGGCGACGGGCGCGACTCCGGCGGCGTGTTCGGGTCCACGCTGCGGCACCACGACGGCAGGTACTGGTTCATCACCACCAACATGAGCGACTTCGGCCGCGGCCACACGCTCGTGTCGGCCGAAGACCCGGCGAAGTGGAGCGAGCCCCTGTACACGACGGGCGCGATCGGCATCGATCCCGACCTCAGCTGGGGTCCGGACGGGCAGTGCTACCTGACCTGGTGCAGCTTCGCGCACGGCGGCGCGATCGCGCAGGCGCGGCTCGACCTCGCCACCGGCGCCCTGCAGGAGGAACCCAGGGTGATCTGGACGGGCACTGGGCTCGCCTTTCCCGAGGGCCCACACCTGTACCGGCACGGCGGGTACTGGTACCTGATGATCGCCGAAGGCGGCACTGAGCGTGGTCATGCGGTGAGCATCGCCCGGGCACCGCATCCGACCGGACCCTTCGAGTCGCACCCGGCCAATCCCGTGTTCAGCCACCGGTCAACGGCGCACCCGGTGCAGAACGTGGGTCACGCCGACCTGGTCGAGCGCCCCGACGGCACGTGGGCGGCGGTGTACCTCGGCTGCGGCCCCGTGGCAGCACCCCCGGTTACTCGCCCCTGGGCCGGGAGACCTTCGTCGCATCCATCGACTGGGTGGATGAGTGGCCCGCGTTCGGGCCGTCCGACACCATCCCTGCCGCGGTCCTTGGCTTCACCGATCACTTCACCGGATCGGCACTCGACCCGCGCTGGGTGGCGCCCGCCGGTGACCCCGCCGACTTCGCCACCCCAGGGCCGGACGTTCTGCGTCTCACCCGGGTGCCGGACGAGGGCCACCGCGAACTGCTGTGCACGCGGGTCCGCCACGAGAGCTGGCGAGCCGAGGCCGCGTTCGACCTGACCGTCGGCGCGTGCCGGCTGGTGCTGCGACTCGACTCTCGGCACTGGTACGAAGTGCAGGCCGATGGAGAGGTCGTCCGGGTCACGGCGGGGGTAGGCCCCTTCGTCCACACAGTCGCAGAGGCACCACTTCCTACGCGCTCGGTCACCCTGACGCTCGCGGCCCAGGCACCCGCCGACGCAGGCGCGCCGGGCGCCAATCGCGGCCCGGACGAGGTGCTGCTCGGCTACCGGACCAGCGGATCCGCCACGGTGCTCGCCCGGCTCGACGGCCGTTACCTCACCACCGAGGTCGCCGGCGGGTTCACCGGCCGCATGATCGGCGTCGGCGCCGTTGATGCCGCAGCACACCTGCAAACTTTTCACTACAACCCTCTTGAACAGGACTGACATGAGTCACCACACCGCTGGCCCCCTCGCCGAGGCGACCTTCATCACTGCCGACGCCGACCGTGACGCGGTGCTCCGCTTTCGCACCGACGTGACCCTCGATCAGCCGGCCGACCAGGTCACGTCCGCGGTCGTGCAAGCCACCGCGCATGGCGTGTACGAGCTGAGCATCGACGGCCGTCCGGTCACCGATTCGGTGCTCAACCCAGTCTGGACGGCGTATGAGTGGCGACTGCAGTACCAGAGCTTCGACGTCACCGAGCTGGTGCGCCCGGCGTCCGGCCCGGTGCGATTCGAGGCCCGCGTCGGCAACGGCTGGTACCGCGGCGACCTCGGCTTCGAAGGGCTCGCGGCGAACTACGGCGACGAGATCGGCGTGCTGGCCGAGCTGGTGATCGACTACGCCGACGGTGCCCGCCAGGTGGTCGGCACCTCGACCGAGTGGACGGCGTCCACCTGCGAGGTGACGGCGAACTCGCTCTACAACGGCCAGTCGATCGATGCCCGGCTGCGGGGAACGGACGGCGCGCCGCTGACCGTCCGGGCCGGTGCGTTCGACGCCTCCCGGCTGGTGGCGCAGGTCGGCCCCCTGGTCACCCGGCACGAGGTGCTGACGCCGCAGCGGATCTGGACCTCCCCGTCCGGACGCACCCTGGTCGACTTCGGTCAGAACCTGGTCGGCTGGGTACGGCTTTCCGTGCAGGGTCCGGCAGGCACGGTGGTCACCGTGCGGCACGCCGAGGTGCTCGAACACGACGAGCTGGGCACCCGCCCGCTGCGGGCGGCGCAGGCCACCGACCGGTACACCCTGTCGGGCGGCGTCGATACGTTCGAGCCGACCTTCACCTTTCACGGCTTCCGTTACGCCGAGATCGAGGGCTGGCCGGGCGCTTTGGACGCGTCCGCGCTCGAAGCGGTGGTCGTCCATTCAGCGATCGCCCCCACGATGACCTTCGAATGTTCCGACCCGCTGGTCAACCAGCTGGTCAGCAACTCGATCTGGGGGCAGAAGGGCAACTTTCTCTCGGTGCCCACCGATTGCCCGCAGCGCGACGAACGGCTGGGCTGGACGGGCGACATCGCCGTCTACGCCGCCACCGCCGCCGCCCAGTTCGACGTCGCCGACTTTCTGCACTCCTGGTTGCTCGACCTGGCCGCCGAGACCGTGCACCACGACCCGCCGGCCGTGCCGGTGGTCATTCCCGACGTGCTCAAGTACGGCCACTACGCACCGGACGCGCCGTTCAGCGACGTGCATTCGCAGGCGATCTGGAGCGATGCCGCAGCCTGGGTGCCGCAGGCGTTGTGGCAGGCCTACGGCGACCGCGACCGGCTCGCCGCGCACTACCCCGGCATGGTCGCCCACCTGAACTCGATCGAGCCGCTGCTGTCCCCGACCGGCCTGTGGGACGTCGGCATGCAGCTCGCCGACTGGCTCGACCCGGACGCCCCGCCGGATGCGCCCTGGGTCGCCAAGGCCGACCCGGGCGTGGTGGCGACGGCCTCCTTCTACCGATCGGTCGCGTTCGCCTCAGAGGCGGCGACGTTGCTGGGGTATACGTCCGACGCCGAGCGCTGGACGGTACTGGCCGACAGGTTGCGCACCGCCTTCCGTGCGCACTACATCGCGGACGAGCGCATCACGTCCGACTGCGCCACGGTGTACGCGCTGGCGATCTGCTTCGGACTGCTCGACCACGACGAACTTCCGTGGGCCGCCCGCCGGCTCGCCGAGGTGGTGCGCGCCCGCGATCACCTGGTGACCACGGGCTTCGCCGGTACGCCGTATGTGACCTGGGCGTTGTCCGAGCACGGCTACGTTGAGGACGCCTACAAATTGTTGCTGCAGACCGGCTGCCCCTCGTGGCTGTATCCGGTGACGATGGGCGCCACCACGATCTGGGAGCGCTGGGATTCGATGCTGCCCGACGGCACCATCAACCCCGGCGACATGACCAGCTTCAACCACTACGCCCTGGGCGCCGTGGCCGACTGGATCTATCAGGTGGTAGGCGGCCTGCGCCCCGCCGAACCGGGCTGGCGCAGTGTGCTGATTCAGCCTCGTCCAGGCCCCGGCATCGACTGGGCGAAGGTCAGCTACACCGCTGCGGCCGGCGAGGTGCGCAGCGAATGGCGCAGCACGGACGGCACGCTCGAGCTGACCGTGCACGTGCCGGCGGGCCTCGAGGCGACCATCGTGCTGCCGGACGGCACGCGCGAGCAGCGCGGCGAAGGGCGGCACGAGTTCACGTGTGCGGTCGCGATTGGGTGATCGCAGCATCGCGTCACATGGCTGGCCGAAAGCGTGTGAAATATGATGACTCAGTGGTGTTTTTCACGCTTTGTTGGCGGTCGCGGTGATCAATGAGGCCACGCGGTCGCGGATCGCGAGGTTGGGCGCGCGATACGCGCAGCTTGCGAGCACCCATGCCGAGGCGCTGCATGAGATCACCCAGGCTGAGGTGTCCGAGGGGGTGCATCAGTCGAACGCGATCGAGAACTCGACCCTTACCCTGATCGACACCGAACGCATCCTCGCCGGCGGCATGCTGGCTCGCCGGGTGAACCTGCGCGAGGTGTTCGAGGCCAGAAACCTGGGGGCCGTCACAACGTCCATGTCGAGCCTCGATACTCCCCCGACCACGCACGACATTCTGAAGTGGCACGGCCAACTCATGGCTGGCATCCGAGACGACGTGGCGGGCCGCTTCCGCCGCTCGAACGAGTGGGTGCGGGTGGGCGCTCATCTCGGCGCCAATCCTGAGTTCGTCCCTCGGCTGATCGAGGATGCGCTGACCCACTACGCGGCGGACCACGCGACCTACTTCATGGAACGGATCGCACGGTTTCACTGCGAGTTCGAGATCATTCACCCGTTCCTGGACGGCAACGGACGCATCGGTCGGTTGGTGATGAACGCTCAACTGCAGGCGCTCGGCTGGCCGCCCGTGATCGTGCGGGCGAAGAACCGGCATCGCGACTACTACCCGGCGCTGGAGCGGTACGCCATCACGAACAGGGCCGACGCAATGACCGCACTGCTCGCCTTGCTGCTGCAGGAGTCGCTGCACAAGCGGATCGCGCTGCTGACCAGCCCCCACATCATTGCGCTGCAGGCCTGGGCGAGATCTGTGGGCGTGCGCGGAAACGTCGCCGCCAATCAGGCCAAGAGGCAGACCATCCCCGCTTTCCGAATGCGAAACCGCTGGATGATCGCCGCCGAGCACCACCCCGTCCAGAAGCCTGAGCGGGGCCCAAGGGCCTAGGGCATGCCGACAGCGCGGGCTGGTCAGGAGTCGTGGCTTCTGCGCCCCGCGTCGCCGCTGTGGGTCGGTCGGGTCAGGGGCGGTAGGGAGACGGGCTGGGTGCTGCCGTGTCAAAACTCAGACCCGGCAGGTTCTTGAAGTCCTCTTCCGTCTTCACGTCGCGTAGGGACTTCGGGTCAAAGCCGGGATCCGCAATCCCGATCAGGCTGTAGTCACGGGGCTTGTCTGGGGGGCTCACGACGCCGGTGGTGGGCCCATGGCGCCACGCAACCACCGCGAATACAGCGCCGGCGAGGGCCAGGGCGGTAACGAACGAAAGGGCGACCCGTCGGCTCTTCATCATGGTCCTCGGGTGGTTGGGGGGCTACACCGTCAAGACAGGCTGACACCGGCCCGCTCTCTCGTCAAGAACCTGCATGGCAACGCTTGACTGTTCCTGAGAGTGCCCTCGATACGTTCGAGGCAGCCCCGACGCCCAAAGAACGAAGAGACACGCTGTGAAGGTGCCGAAGACCGGCGTTGCCCTGGGTTTCTGGCTCGCTCTTGCCTTCACCGGATCCACCGATGGCGCCGTCGCGAGCGGCACCAGACAGGTGGCTGGCAAGCCGGCCCGCACGAAGGCATGCCGGGCGTCTTCCCCGCTCGCCGGCGACGCCAGGGCGTCCGAATGTAGTCGCGCAGCAGACGCAGATCGGTGGATGGGACTTGCTCGGACCCATCAACAACACAGCGTTGTGCTCGGCGGCCTGATCTTCGACCACGAAGCCGCCGAGTACGGCGCGCCCCAGCCCGATCGACACCGCAGCCTTCATTGCAACGAAAGCTGCCCTGTCGAAGTGAAGTGGTGGGGCCTACTCTGGGACGCCACAGCCGTCCGAAATCTTCATCGCACGGGAGGGCAGCATGGCCGGAACCCAGCATCGTTCGGTCACCGGTATGGACGAGCGCACGCTCGGCCGCATCGACCTCATCCTCTTTGACGCGGAGTATCGCGACGGCAAGGCCGCTGTGCAGGATTCATGGCGGGTCGCGGTGCTGGCGTCTGATCCTCTGACCGCCTCGGCACACGAACGCGCCCGGGCGGCCGCGGTCGGAACGGCGAACCGACGCCGCGACCCTACGGCCGCGCGGGTACCCACCTCGCGTCGGCTGCATCGCGCCGCGTTGGGGATCGCCCTGGTGTCCGGCGTGGTCGCGGCGGCGCTGCTGACCGTGCCACGGACAAGCCCGCTCGCCCTGCAGAACGTGATGCTGCCCGCCGGCGTGCTTGCGGTCGTCTCGGTGGCCCTGTTGTGCTGGCTCGAACCCCGGCGGGCCAATGGATCGCTGTGGGGATCCCGCGTGCCCGCGGTGATCCACCTCGCCTTCGGTGGTCTGTGGCTGCTGGGCGGCGCGGCCGTGTTCGTGTTCCGCTGGGGAGAGGTGGGCCTGCTCGCGGCGTTGCCGGCACTGGCGGGACTGACGCTGCTGGGGTGTGCCGGGCTGGGGGCGCTCGTCCTGGGCGAGCAGGCGTTGCGCGCCGACCGGTCCGGCCGTCAGACCGGCATCGCGCGGGTCACCGCCGACCTGATCGACCAGCGAGACGCACCCGAGGTGTTCGCCGCTCTCGACCGCTGGTGGTCGGGTGTCGGTCCCGAGGCGTTGCAGCGCTCCCCGGCCCGCGTGCGCGCCGTGCGACGCGAAGTGCTGGCGAGGCTGCGCGCCGGCATGCTGATCACCGAACCCGAGGAGCGCGCCGCCGCCCTGGCCGCGAAGCCCGAGCACTGGACGGAGCGTCGGCGGTGAGTCGTTCCAGCTGGGTTCGGCATTGACTTACAGCCGTGTAGTTATCCCCACTGTGGATGCACCTGTGGATAACCCACGCACCAGCCGTCCCAACCGTCACAGCATCTTGCCGTGGATGTTCCAGCCCCGGGTCTGCACTTGGTACAGCGCGCTCATCCGGCGAAAGCCGACCGGGTGGCTCGAGAACAGGTTGACGAGCTTCAGCCACAGGCCGTCTTTGTGGGCCGCGACACTCGCCATGTACGCCTCGATGTCGACATTGCGGTAGACCCGCTTGCCCGCGTACAGCAGCACCAGTGTCCGGGCGCCCTCGGGCACATAGAACGAGGCGCAGCGGTCGGCGGTGTACTCCTGTGCGCGGGTGATGGTCGAATCCAGGCCGACAAATCGCACCACGCTGGTGGTGAGAATGCGCCACAACGACACGTGCCGGCACTTCACATGACCCAATTCGTGAGCCAGCACGAACTTGACCGCGGTGAAGTCGTTCAGCTCGTACGCCACGTCGACCAGATC
>DAOSUG010000048.1:0-9042 GCA_035378545.1 Micropruina sp.
ACCCTCGCTCGACAAAAGACGGCGGGCGAGCCCCGCAGGATGCAGGACGACCTGCCCGGAAGCCGAGCCTGCCCCAGTACTGTGCAGAGGTGACGTCCTGCTTCGCCGGCCGTCGCCGCCCGCTCGTCGCGGCGGCATGCAGCCATCCTGAATCTGATTGGAGATCACGACATGGAGCCAGCCATCCGCTGGGGCATTCTCGGGGCCGGGGGCATCGCGAGCGTCTTCACCGAGAACCTGCTGGCCGAGGGACTGCACGTGCAGGCCGTCGGGGCCCGGGACGGCGCTCGCGCCCAAGCCTTCGCCGACAGGTTCGGCATCGCCATCGCGCATGCGGGCTACGAGGCCCTGGTCGCCGACCCCGAGGTCGATGCGGTCTACGTGGCCACCACGCACAACTTTCACGCCGAGCATGCGCTGCTGGCCATCGCGGCCGGCAAGCCGGTGCTGGTTGAGAAGGCGTTCACCGTGACGGCCGCCGAGGCGCGTCGGGTCGCCGAGGCCTCGCGGGCCGCCGGCGTCTTCGCCATGGAGGCCATGTGGACCCGCTTCCTGCCCTCCACGGACTTCGTCCGCAGCCGCATCGCCGACGGCAGCCTCGGCGACGTGCGCGCCCTGATCACCGACCACAGCCAGAAGCTCAACCCCGACCCCAAGGGCCGGCTGCACAACCCTGACCTGGCTGGTGGCGCGCTGCTCGACCTCGGCGTCTACAACGTGTCCTTCGCGCTCGACCTGCTGGGGGTGCCGTCCGAGATCGTGGCGCGGGGCAGCCTGACCGCCACCGGTGTGGACGCCGAGGTCGCCTCGATCCTGACCCATGCCGGGGGCGCGCGGTCCGAGGCGCACACCACGATGCTCAGCGCGGGACCGTCCCGTGCGACGGTGATCGGCACCGAGGGCTACCTCGAACTCGACGGCGCCTTCTACAACTGGACGACGGTGCGCCGCTACAGCGGTCGCCAAGAGCTGGTCGAGACCTTCGAACCGCAACGCACCTCGCGCGGCATGCACTTTCAGGCCCTCGAACTGCAGCGCTGTGTGCGCGAGGGACTGCCCGAGAGCCCGCGGCTCACGCTCGACGACTCGATCTCGGTGATGACGGTGCTGGACGATCTGCGCCGCCAGGTCGGCTGTGTGCTGCCCCAGGACGCGGTCGGCACCCAGACTTTCTGAAATCCGGACACCAGCGCCACCCTCACCCCGCGACACGCCGTGCCGGCTCGCGACCCTGGCGGGTGATCTCAGAATCGCGCTGTCGGCTCGCCAGGGATGACCAATCAGCTCGCCGCGGTAGGGAGTGGGCTCGGCCGGCGGCTGTTTCGGGATGAGTGGAGGGCTCGATGCGCAACGAGCGCGATCAGCCGACGGCTGTTTTGCCATGAGTGGGGGGCTCGACGAAGGCGATCAGCCGTCGGCCGCGGTGCCCCTCTTGTCGCTGAGCGGCTGACCGGACGGCAGGCCGCCGTACAGGCGACGGGCGAGCAGCAGGCTCAGCACGCCGACCAAGGCCCACACCACGATGAACACGGCCGTCGGTGCGTAGTCGCGCACCATGAACATGGTGAAGTCCAAGGCGGCGTGCGCGACGATGGCGAGCCACAAGTAGCGCACTCCACGGCGGTAGGCCAGCACGATCAGCAGCGCGAACACGAGGTGACCCGCCAGGGCCGGCAGCCGGTCGAGTCCCGTGCCGATGAAGATCCACGGGTCGGCGCCGACCAGTGCGGCTCGGGTGGTCTCGGGCAGGGCGTCCGGGGCGATCAGGGCGGCGATAGCTCCGGCCGCATAGGACAGCCCGAACAGCATCGATTCCAAGCCGCCGTGACCGATCCCGGCGGCGATCGCGCCGTCACCGTCGCGATGCCGACGCAGCGAGCCGACCCGGAACGACAGCCAACTGGCCAGCTCTTCACACACGCCGTAGGTGAGCGCGGTCAGCGCGGTCAGCAGAACCGGCGACAACCCCAGGCGAGGGTAGAGCACCGCGGTCAACGGCACGTTCACAAGCAGATTCAGCAGGTAGAACGCACCGGCGATCAGCGGCGCGGACCAGGGCACCCGGGTGCGCCGGCACCACCAGATGGCCAGCGCGACGGGCAACCCGATCATCAAGGTCAGCTCAATGGCGATGGCCAGCAACTGGGCGGCAGAAAGCAGCATGACGACTCCTATGGGTCGGGCGCGGGCACGATGGTGCCCGCAACGGGACGGGTGAGGCTGATGGTGACTGGAGACGGCCACGGACGAGGGCGGGTGGCGGTCGCCGGTGGAGTGCGGCGGCGGCCGAGGCGCGTGGTGACGTTCTCCGCTCGAGTGCGGCGAGCATGGATCAGGAGGGTCGCGGTGGGCGCGACGGAGGGTCAAGCAGGTGCTGCGGGACTGAACCGAGCCGCTGCTTCGGCAAGGGAGCGGAGGGCCTGAAGATGGCCGGCGAAGGCCGTGCGTCCGTGCGGGGTCAGGGCGAACCAGGTGCGCGGACGCTTGCCGACGTGACCCTTGATCACCTTCAGATACCCGAGTGACTCCAGGGCTGTGGCCTGCTTCGAGAGCGTGGAGTCCGAGACCTCGAGGGCGTCGCGCACAAAGGCGAACTCGGCCTTATCGAGATTCACCAGACTGGCCATGATCGCAAACCGGACGGGCGAGTGCAGGTTCTCATCGATCGCATCCTTGTGGCCGGCACCCCCTTTGATGCTCATGCCGGCCCCCTGGTGCGGCTCTGCACGGCCCGGGCGCCGAGCAGAGCCGCGGCCAGCATGCCGACGCCACCGGCCAACCACCACGGCCAGGGCAGGTTCTGGCTGCTGCCAACCGTCACTGTGGTCACCCAGATCACCGTCCAGGCCACCATCACTGCTGCGTGAATCCGGCCGCCGCCCTGCACCATCGTTGGTTGCCGGCCGGCATAGATCGAGATACCCACTATCAAGGCGAGCCAGAACATCAGCAGCGTGATGGTCCAGGCGACTTCGTGCAGCAGGCCGAAGCCGAGCGGCATGAGCAGCGAGGCGACGCCGAAGATCACGTAGTAGCGGGCAAGCCAGCGGGCGGACGTGCGGGTGTGCGCGGCCAGCCGGTCGGCCTGCGTGAGAGCGTTGTCCGGATCATCCATGCTGCCAGTCTAGCAAGTACTTTCACTATCGGAAAGTAGTTTTCTACCAGGAGAACGGTGCTGCGCTGAGCACGAACACCAGACCGCCGACGGCCACCAGAAGCAGCAGGCCGGCCGCGAGCAGATGGATCCGTCCATCGGGCAGCGGACCGCCGCCGACCAGCGAGTAATGCAGCCGTCGTGATCGTCGGGTGTGTTCCACGGTGATCACGGCGGCCGCAGCTGCACTGAGGGTGGCGAGCACGTAGCCGAGCACCGGATGAGCCTGCATCACCAGGCGTGCTCCGACCAGGCTGGCCGCCAGCCCGGCCAGGTTCATTCGCTGCCACGCCAGGGATGTGCGCTCGGGTTGCAGACCGCCGCTCCACACCTGATCGGGCCGACGGGGCGCATCGTCGGGGTTGGGACTGTTAAGCCGACGGGGCACATCGTCGGGGTTGGGACGGGTGGACGCACGGGGTGGGTCGTTCGGGTCGGGACGGTCGGGCCGACGGGGTGCGTCGTTCCGATCGAGAGAGCCAGGGCAAGGGAAAGGGTTGTCCGGATCGGGACTGCCCGGACGGTCGGCCCGGTGGTGGGGTGAGTGGGTGGCGTCCGGGAGTCCAGGCGGGTGGGGTTCGTCGTGCGGCCCAGGACTGTCGGGCCGGCGGGGCGGGTTGCTCGGATCGGGACGGTCGGCCCGGTGGGGTGAGTGGGTGGCGTCCGGGGGTCCAGGCGGGTCGGGTTCGTCGTGCGGCCCAGGACTGTCCGGCCGGCCGGGCGGATCGTATGGATCCGGCACTTTCAGCCGATCAACATGAAGCCGGCCAGGCCGGCGATCAGCAGCAGGATCACCGACAGCACCGGCAGCGACGACGGGGCGACCAGGGGGTTGCGCAGCCGCATCGCCCGCTCGTTGCGCGCCCAGCGCGTGAACCCGGTGACGCCGCAGAGCACGCCGCAACCCAGCAGCACGATGGCGGCGATGCTGAACTGGCTGCTCGATGCCACGGCGAAGCGAGCCAGGGCGGCGATGCCGAGCCCGGCGGTGATGAAGGCCAAGCCGGTGCGGATCCAGGACAGGAACGTGCGTTCGTTGGCCAGGCTGAACCGCGGGTCGGGGTCGTCGCCGACACCGTAGACCCACGCCGGCCAGCGGTTGGCGGGCGGCGTCGTCGGCATGCTGCCGAGGATACGTCCGGCGGTCGTGCCGTGGGACCTGCCGGCCGTAGACTGCCCGCCCAGGGGGATGATCGACATGACTGACAACGGATCGGTGCCCGGACAGAACGGCCCGGGCGATCAGGGCGGCCGGCCGCCCCAGGTCTTCGGCAACCAGCCAGGTGGGTGGCAATCGCCGCCACCGGCGCAGGGTCTGCCCCCGACCGCAGCTACACCCTCGGTGCAGCCGGGTTGGGGTCAGCAGTCGTCGGGGCAAGGTCCGTCGGCGGGTACGCCGCCGGTACAGCCGGGTTGGGGTCAGCAGTCGTCGGGGCAAGGTCCGTCGGCGGGTACGCCGCCGGTACAGCCGGGTTGGGGTCAGCAGCCCGGCCAGCAGGCCTGGCCTCAGGGTGCCGCCCAGTACGGCGGTGCTCAGCCCGGCGGCGCCCAGTACGGCGGTGCTCAGCCCGGCGGTGCTCAGCCCGGCGGCGCCCAGTACGGCGCGTCGCCTCAGGGTGGGGCCCAGTACGGCGGTGCTCAGCCCGGCGGCGCTCAGCACGACGCGACGCCTCAGGGCGCGACCCAGTACGGTGCGACGCAGCCCGGCGGCCCCCAGTACGGCGGTGCGCAACCGGGCGGGCAGTACGGGGCGCAGCCGGGCGGGCAGTACGGTGCGCAGCCCGGCGGCGCCCAATACGGCCCGACGCAGCCGGACGGGGCTCAGTACGGCACCCAGCCAGGCGGGCAGTACGGTGTGACGCCGCCGGGCAACACCTCCTACGGCCAGCCATACCCGCCGGCCGGGACCGGCGCGCCGTACGGTCCGCCGTCGTCCACCGACCAGGGACGACAGCCGGGCCAGCAGCCCGCGGCCGGCTGGGCGCCCTCGGTGGGTGCTCAGCACCCGCAGGCCCCGTGGGGAGCCCAGCCGGGCGGGCCCGGCCAGCAAGCGTGGGGCTACCCGCCGTCCGGAATGGGCGGTGTGCCGGGCCCGAATCAGCCGCGACGGTCCAACCGGGCCGTGCTCGGCGTGATCGGCGGCGTCGTCGGCGTGGCGCTGATCGGTGGCACGGTGCTGGCCGTCCAGCGCAACAACACCAGCAATCCGACCCCGCAGCCCAGCGCGACGGCCTCGAACGGCCAGAGCGTGCCGCCGGCGGCGGTGCAGAAGCCGTCAGACCTGGTCAGCTCGTACCTGAAGGCGCTGGGCACTGGCGACGCACAAGGCGCGCTGAGCATGGCCGCAGTGACGCCCACCGACACCACGATGCTGACCGACGAGATGCTGGCGAAGTCCACCGCCGGCAAGCTGACCGACATTTCGGTTCCAGAGGTGAGCGACGAGAACGCCACCAGCGTGCGTGCCAGCTACACGCTGAACGGCAAGCCGGTGACCGCCACGTTCGGCATCACCAGAATCGCCGGGCTGTTGCGCCTCGAACAGGTGGCGGCAGACGTCGACGTCTCGTCGGTGTCGAACGTTGCGGTGACGGTGGGCGGAGTGCGTCCCAAGTCGGACGTCGTCACCGTCTTTCCCGGCAGCTATGCCGTGGCGCCGGTCAACAAGTACTACGCCCTCGCCACCAAGTCACTGGCGGTGAACGACCTGGAGGCACTGACTCCCGCCACGCGCAATGCGACGATCAGCTCGTCGGGACGCTCGGCCATCATCAAGGCGGTCAACTCCACGTACAAGGCCTGCCTGAAGCGGCATTCGACCAAGCCCGGGTGCGGATTCGGGGTGAGTACGCGCAAAGGTGTCACGCTGCGCACCAACACGATCAAGTGGACGACCCGCAGCGGGGCCAAGTGGAGCAAGATAAAGCCCAGGTTGCTCGCCGAGGGCGTGGCCGAGGCCAGCGCCCCGGCCACCGTGCACTTCTATGCCCGCGACGCCAAGGTGTCGGGCCGCTACTGGTACAAGGACATCAAGCTGCGCGGGGTGAGCCTGACGATCGGCTCGAACAAGGTCTCGGTCGCGTTCTACTGACCCTGCCACGGGCCTGACACGCCGGGTCCTCTCGCCGAGGATGACAACGCAGTGAGCAGGCGTACTGGGTGCGCCGCAGCGCGGCCAGGGTGAGGAGACACGCCCTAGGTGGTTGGTGTTTTTCGGCCGTTCAACACCAACCACCTAGATCCGCCTGCTGCTGCGCGCCGGACCCGGCGAGCTTTGGGGGATCCGTGATGCGGGTCGAGACCCGGCCACCGTTGGTCGAGCCTGTCGAGACCCATCCGCTCGGACCCCTTCATGTCTCGTCGCGAGGCGCGGGCGCACCCGCTCAGTCGTCCGGGCCCTCGTCGTGCAATTGGTCGATGTAGCACCACCGCCAGTGTTCGCCCGCTCAGTCGTCCGGGCCCTCGTCGTGCAACTGATCGATGTAGCACCACCGCCAGTGCTCACCCGGCTCGATCGAGCGCATCACCGGGTGGCCGGTGCGCCGAAAGTGCAGGGTGGCGTGCTTGCCCGGCGACGAGTCGCAGCAGGCGATGTGGCCACAGGTCAGGCACATGCGCAGCTCGACGGGTTCCTGGCCGAGTCGCACGCAGTCCTCGCACTCGCCGTGCGCCTCGAAGTCGACCTCGGCGGGCGCCTCCTCCAGATGGACGCAGGGCGCCTCACCCTCGACCCGGGGTGGCGCCTCGCGCACCTCGCGCTCGCGATCTTCGCGGTTGACGAGGGTGGCCTCCTCGACGTCCAGCTCGGTGAGCAGCGTGCTGAGCACCTCGTGGTCCGCGAACCCCTTGTCTCTGATCTCGAGCAGTTTGGCCCGCTCGCCCGCCATCGCGGCCAGCCGCAGTCGCCGCTGGGCCATAGCGCTGCTCTCGGAACCTTCCTTCGCCCGTCCGAGTCGTTCCCATTGCAGGTCGATCCGCCGTTTGGCGATCGTCTTCAGGCGTGCGACCAGTTCGGCGTCGTCCGGACCGGCGACGGCCTTCAATGCCGTCATGCCGGCCGTGATCGAGCGCTGGGTGACCATCGCCTCCTGCAGAGCGTCCTCACGCGGATCGGGGCCCCGCACCCCTAGCCGGCGCGCCAGCAGCGGCAGGGTCAGGCCGTGGATCAGCAGAGTGCCGGCCACCGTCACCAGTGCGATCAGCAGCAGGACCGGACGCAGGGGGGTGTCGACCGGCAGAGTGAGCGCGGCCGCCAGCGTCACCACCCCACGCATGCCGGCCCATGAGATGATCGCCGCTTCGCGCCACGACAACGGACGATGCCGACGGCTCAGGAACGGCCGCACGGCCATCACGTAGACGATGCGCAACCCGATCACGGCCAGCAGCACGGCGCCCGACACCAGCGCGATGGTGAGGTTCGACACCGGATAGGTCGAGGCCGCATCGAGAATCTCATGGGTGTACAGCCCGATCAGCAGAAACACCGTGTGCTCGAGCACGTACTGAATCGTCGACCAGTTCATCCAGGTGGCGACCCGCGCCGGCGCCGAGCGCATGGTCGGCGTGACGTGCCCGACGATGAGGCCGGC
Organism: Micropruina sp.; assembly: GCA_035378545.1. Lineage (GTDB taxonomy): Bacteria > Actinomycetota > Actinomycetes > Propionibacteriales > Propionibacteriaceae > Micropruina. The sequence goes on from DAOSUG010000048.1 coordinate 7,747, forward strand.
CACCACCACCGCCAGCACACCCGAGGCATGCAACGACTCGGCCAGCGCATACGCCGCGAACGGAATCAGGAACGTCAGCGTGGTGCTCATCACCGGCTCGGTGAGCACCCTGAACAGCCAGATCGACACCTTGGCGACGAGCCAACCCGCCAGCGGCCCCACCACCACGGCCAGCAGCAGGTCGGTGCCGACGTCCCAGAACGTCACGGTCGCGGCCAGGGCGGTCACCGCGGTGCGCAGGGCGACCAGGGCGGTCGCGTCGTTGAGCAGCGACTCGCCCTCGAGGATGGTCACCACCCGGCGGGGGAGTCCTGAGCGTCGGGCCACCGCGACTGCGGCGACCGCGTCCGGTGGGGCGACGATCGCGCCGATCGCGAAGGCCGCCGCGAACGGCACCGGCAGCATGCCGCTGATCACCGCGGCGACGCCCAACGCGCAGAACAGCACGAAGCCGATCGACAGCCAGCCGATCGCCGGCAGGTTGTCCTTGAAGTCGACCAGCGAGGTGTTCACAGCGGCGGCGTACAGCAGGGGCGGCAAGAATCCGAACAGCGCCATCTCGGCGGTCAACTCGGGCAACGGAAACCATGGTTCGTACGAGGCGACGGCCCCCACCACGAGCAGCAGCAGCGGTGCCGGGACGGGCAGTCGCCGGCCCAGCGCGGTGACCAGCAGCACGGTGCTGACGCAGCCGACCACCAGCAGCAGTATTTCCATGGCCCCTCCTCACTGGACGCGCGCCCATCCTGCCCGCCACGGACCGGCGCCGCACGCACGTCCAGCGTGGGTGGCCGCAACCCGGACCCGCTGCGCGCGCGCCTGACCGGACCGGCGGCGCGCCGGGAGGGGACACACCACTAGGCTGGCGCCTGCTCGTTCGTCAAGAGAGGTACCACGTCACGTGATCACCCGACTGTCCACGCTGTTCGTCCGCACCCTGCGTGAGGATCCCGCCGACGCCGAGGTCGCCAGCCACCGCTGGCTGGTCCGCGCCGGCTACATCCGCCGGGTGGCGCCCGGCATCTACAGCTGGCTGCCGCTGGGCCTGAAGGTGCTGGCCAAGGTCGAGCGCATCGTCCGCGAAGAGATGGACGCGCTCGGCGGCCAAGAGGTGCGCTTTCCCGCGCTGCTGCCGCGCGAGCCCTACGAGACCACCCATCGCTGGACCGAGTACGGTCCCAACCTGTTTCGGCTCAAGGACCGCAAGGGCGGCGACTACCTGCTCGGACCCACCCACGAAGAGATGTTCACCCTGCTGGTGAAGGACCTGTACAGCTCGTACAAGGACCTGCCGCT
>DAOSUG010000049.1:0-9023 GCA_035378545.1 Micropruina sp.
CAGGTAACGCCACAACCGCAGCAGCGCGGCGATATCGGACGGGTCGCGCGGGGCGTCCTTGCCCTGCTCGGGCGACTCGCTGAAGAACCGGCGATGCAGCTGGTCGGCCTGTTCCTGCTTGTCAGCAGGCCTTTCCCGGACGTCGGGCACGGTCAGCCCGGCCACCACCGCCTGCGCCTCGCGCAGGCAACCCTGGCGTTCGGCCTCGACCAGCATCCGGCCCAGCCGTGGGTCGACCGGCAGCCGAGCCAGCTGGTGCCCGATCGGGGTCAGCCGGACGCGGTCGTTGCGTCCGCCCCGTCGCCGGCGGCCGCTGGTCGAGACCTCACCAGCCGCCCCGCCGGGTTTCGACAAGCTCAACCCTCGGTCAGTCGAGGCCCCGCCACCGTTGGTCGAGCTTGTCGAGGCCCCCTGGGCAGCCTGACCGGGTTTCGACAAGCTCAACCCTCGATCGCGGTCGGATTCGATCGCTCCCAGTTCGGTGAGCAGCCGCAGTCCGTCGCCGATCTGGGCGGCGTCCGGGGGTTCGACGAACGGGAAGCGGGCGATGTCGCCGAGCCGGGCCTGGGCCATCTGCAGGATGACCGAGGCCAGGTTGGTGCGCAGGATCTCGGGCTCGGTGAACTCGGGCCGGGCGTCGTAGTCCGCCTCCGAGTAGAGCCGGATGCAGATGCCGGGGCCGAGCCGGCCGCAGCGGCCGGCGCGCTGGTTGGCCGAGGCCTGCGAGATCGCCTCGATCGGCAGCCGCTGCACCTTGGTGCGCGCCGAGTAGCGCGAGATGCGGGCGAACCCCGGGTCGATCACCGAGCGGATGCCCGGCACGGTCAGCGAGGTCTCGGCGACGTTGGTGGCCAACACCACCCGCAGCCCCGTATGCCGGGCGAACACCCGATGCTGTTCGTGGGCCGAGAGCCGCGCGTACAGCGGCAGGATCTCCACCTCGCGCCGGGTCATCGACGGCCAGTCCAGCGCACCGATCGCGTCCGCAGCGTCGCGGATGTCGCGCTCACCCGAGCAGAACACCAGAATGTCGCCGTCGGGGCCGTCCAGCATCAACTCGGTCACGGCGTCGCAGATGCCGTCGATCACGTCGCGGTCGGTGCCCTGCTCGATCACCGGGCGCCAGCGCACCTCGACCGGGTAGGTGCGTCCGGACACCTCGATGATCGGGGCCCCGCCGAAATGCTCGCTGAACCGGGCGGTGTCGATGGTGGCCGAGGTGACGATCAGCTTCAGGTCCGGACGCCGTGGCAACAGTTGGGCCAGGTAACCGAGCAGAAAGTCGATGTTGAGGCTGCGTTCGTGCGCCTCGTCGATGATCAGGGTGTCGTAACGACGCAGATCGCGATCGTGCGCGATCTCGGCCAGCAGAATGCCGTCGGTCATCACCTTCACCCGGGTCTGCCGGCTGGTCCTGGCCGTGAACCGCACCTGGTAGCCGACCACCTCGCCCAGCGGCGTGCCGATCTCTTCGGCGATGCGTTCGGCGAGGCTGCGGGCGGCGATGCGACGTGGTTGAGTGTGGCCGATGCGCGTCCGTCCGGCGGCGAGGCACAGCTTGGGCAGCTGGGTGGTCTTGCCCGAACCGGTCTCGCCCGCCACGATCACCACCTGGTGCTCGCGAATCGCCGCCACGATGTCGTCGGCCCGCGCGGCGATCGGCAGGGCCGGATCGACGGCGAGCTTCACGTCAGGTACGGGCACGACGCTCAAGCCTACAAGGCATCACCGGCCCGGGCTCAGGCCTTGACCAGCACCACCGGACAACTGGCGTAGGTCATCATGCCCCGCGTGGTGCTGCCGATCGAATAGGTGGGAAACCGCACCACCGGTTCGAGCACCAGCACCGACACCCCCTCGCTGAACGCCGCAAGTTCGTCCACCGGCGAGCCGTAGCGCACCTCGGTGGTGATCGCCGGCGGATCGAAGTGGTCGGCGAGTACCTGTTTGATCAGGGCCGCCTGGCCCTTGACCGTCTGCGCGATCGCCGAGTCGATCTGCTCCTGGGTGACGCTGCTGCGGAAGATGCGGCTCTGTGGCGCCTTGCAGACGCTCACGACCCGTACGCTCTGACCGGCGTAGACCGGATTGGTCAGCACCCACTGCAGCGCACCGGTACCCGGACCGGCCGGGTCGAGCGCAACTCCGATCGGGCCCTGCGGGCGTTCCGGCGCCTCGGCCACCACCACGAGCGGGCAGCGCACGGACGCGGCCAAACCCACCGCGGTCGAACCCGAGAACTGGTGGGTGTGGCCGCTGTTGGCGCGCCGGCCCACCACCACCATGGAACAGTGCTGGCTGAGCTGGGTCAGCACGCCCACCGGGGTGCCGACCGCGACCTTGGTCTGGATGCGACGTTTGGTGACGCCGTGCGAATGGGCGACCGTTGCCGCTTCGGCGAGCAGTCGTCGAGCGGTGCTCTGCACCTCACTGCCGTCGAAGACCACCCCCCAGGCGCTGTTGACCACGGTGTCGTCGGCGACGTAGACCAACTGCAACAGGGTCTTGGTGGCGGCGGCCACCTTGGCGGCGTACTCGAGCGCCTGCACGGCGTCGTCGGACGCGTCGTAGCCGACCAGGATCGGTGGTGGACCGACGTACGGCTTGACCATGGCTCGCTTCCTCTTCGATGACGAACGGTCGATGGCGTCAGTTGGCTGCGATGGAACGTCCGGCGTAGTGATCGGCGGTGATGCCGATCACCAGGGGCCGCTCGCCCGGTGCCCACGGGTCGGGCATGTTGCCCGGCAGGCGGGTCACCGGGGCACCGGACCTACCGTGCACCAGAATGCTCCACCCCGTGGACGTCTCGTCGTCCAGATCGTCGACCTGGAACGACACTTCGAGCGGACGCACCAACTCGGCCAACGGTGAGCCGGCCTGGGTGCGAAACACGATCGTGTCACCGAGCAGGCCGTAGCTCACCGGCAGGATCTGCACGCCCGAGGCCGAGTTCCAGCCGACCCGACCGAAGGTGCGGGTACCCAACAGCAGCCGACACTCCGCAGCATCAAGTGTGGTGAGGTGCCCGTACTGCGCCATAGGGCAGACCTTACCCACATTTCACACGGGGCCCCCCAGCTTCCAGTCCTGCACCTCCGGCATGTCTTCCAGGTGCTCGACGATGTAGCTCTCGTGGCGGGCCAGCTGGGCCTCGCAGAACCCCATCAGGTCCCCCGAGCCGCGCCTGGTCACCTTCATGTTGTTCAGCACGTCCATCACCAGGTGGTAGCGCGAGGTGCGGTTGCGCACCACCATGTCGAACGGCGTGGTCGTGGTGCCCTGCTCGATGAAGCCGCGCACCCGGAAGCGGTCGGCGTCCGGACGTCCGTGCACGAGTTGGTGGATCGCCCCCGGATAGCCATGGAACGCGAACACCACGTCGCGGTTGTCGGTGAACAGCTCCTTGAAGTACAGCTCGCTCATGCCGTGCGGGTGGTCCTTGGGCCGCATCAGGGTCATCAGGTCGACCACGTTCACCACCCGCAGCCGAATGTCGGGCAGCTTGGCCTTGATGATCTCGGCGGCCGCCACCGCTTCCAGCGTCGGAATGTCACCGGCGCAGGCCAGCACGATGTCGGGCTCACCGGCGTCTTCGGGCGTGCCGGCCCACTGCCAGATGGACGCACCCTTGGTGCAGTGCGCGATCGCCTCGGGCATGCTCAGCCACTGCGGCTGCGGCTGCTTGTCTTGCACGATCAGGTTGACGTAGTTGACGCTGCGGAAACAGTGGTCGGCCACGCTGAGCAGGCAGTTCGCGTCGGGCGGCAGGTAGATGCGGGAATGTTGCGCACCGCCGTTCAGCACCACCTGCAGCATGCCCGGGCCCTGATGGCTGAAACCGTTGTGGTCGTTGCGCCAAGCGGTCGAGCTGAGCAGCACGTTGAGACTGGGCACGTCGGCGCGCCACGGCAGATGCGAGGCCTCCTGCAGCCACTTGCCGTGCTGGATGGTCTGGCTGGCCGACACCATGGCGAACGCCTCATAGGTGGCGAACAACCCGTGCCGCCCGGTCAGGGTGTAGCCCTCGAGCCAGCCGTGACAGTTGTGTTCGCTGAGCACCTCCATCACCCGGCCGTTGGGGCCCAGCTTGACGTCGATGTCGGTCAACGACTCCATCCAGGCCCGGTCGCTGACCTCGAACACCGCACCGAGCCGGTTGCTGTTGGTCTCATCCGGACAGAACAGCCGAAAGTTGTGCGGGTTGCGCCGGTAGGCCTCGCGCATCAACTCACCGAGCTTGCGGGTGGATTCGATGCGTTCGCCGCCCCGCTGCTCGACCTCGACCGCAAGTTCACGGAAGTCGGGAAGGTCGAGCGGCTCGGTCAACAGGCCGCCGTTGGCGTAGGGGGTGCCCGACATGGACGCGATCTTGTCGGGGTTGGCGGCCGTGACCAGCGCGGTGGGGCGTCCGTTGTCGTCGAACAGTTCCTCGGGACGGTACGACTTCAGCCACCCCTCCAACTGCGCCAGGTGCGCCGGATTCGTTCGCACGCCCGACAGCGGCACCTGATGCGCCCGCCAGGTGCCCTCGACCTGAATGCCGTCGACCTCGTGCGGCCCCGTCCAACCCTTGGGGCTGCGCAGAATGATCATCGGCCAGCGCGGACGCGACGTGAACCCGGAGCCCTCACGGGCCCGCTGCTGAATCTGCTTGATGCGCTCGTAGGCCAGCCCCAGCGCCTCGGCGAAGCGGTAGTGCATGCCGGGAAGATCGTGGCCCTCGACCTCGATCACCTCATAGCCATGCCCTTCGAGCAGTTCGCGCACCTCGGCGTGCGGCTTGCGGCCCAGCACGGTGGGCGCGGCGATCTTGGCGCCGTTGAGGTGCAGCACGGGCAGCACGGCCCCGTCGTGGTCGGGATTCAGGAACGAGATGCCCTTCCAGGAACCCTCCAGGGGCCCGGTCTCGGCCTCGCCGTCACCGACCACGGCGATGGTCAGCAGATCGGGGTTGTCGAACACCGAACCGAACGCGTGGATCAGTGCGTACCCGAGTTCACCGCCCTCGTGGATCGAACCCGGGGTGGTCACCGAGACGTGGCTGGGAATGCCGCCGGGCGCCGAGAACTGCCGGAAGAACTTGAGCAGGCCCTCGTTGTCTTGGGTGATGTGGGGAAAGGCGTCGGTGTAGGTGCCCTCCAGATAGGACGCCCCGACCAGCGCCGGGCCGCCGTGACCCGGCCCGGTGATGTACAGGCAGTCCTGACCGGTGTGCCTGATCAGCCGTGACACATGTGCATAGATGAACGCCAGGCCGGTGCTGGTGCCCCAGTGGCCGAGCAACCGGGGCTTGATGTGCTCAGGCGCCAGCGGTTCACGAAGCAGGGGGTTGGCCATCAGGTAGATCTGCCCGACGGTCAGGTAGTTGTTGGCCCGCCACCAGGCGTCCACGCTCTCGAGTTCGGATTCGGTCAGTGCAGGAAGGTTTGCCGCCATGGGCCCACGCTAGCCGTAGGGTCTGACAAGCAACACCCGCCGACAGCGCTTTTTGGTGCTGATCCGGGGCAGAGATCGACAGGACTGGTGTCGACTGCGGGCACCGAGGCCGCCGCTAGCTCACCGCTGATCGAGCCCTGTCCAGAGCCCGCCGCCCGGCATGCCACCCGAGCCGGCCGCCCAAGCCCGCTTCGCGAGCCCCGCAACGTGCGCCGCCCGGAAGTGCCCCGCGTCAGGGCGTGGACGGCCTCGGCGACGCTCAGGCGTCGCCGGCGAACGTGGTGCGACCCCGCAGCTTGGACGCCAGGTGCTCGTCGATCTCGTCCGCCACCACCGACACGGCCTTCAGCGCCTGGTGCAAATGAGCGGGCACAAAAGGATTGGTGAAGACCGACAGCGAGACGAACACCCGGTCGCGAATCAGCATGAAACGCACGAAGCGGGCCTCGGTGTTCAGGTCACTGAGCACCTCCATGGCACGGCTGCGGCCCTCCACGTCGTGCACCACCGCCGAGAACACCAGCACTTCCTGGGCGTCGGTGGTCGCCCGCACGAACACCATGGTCGAACCGACCCGCAGGGCGAAGTCACCGTCGGCGTCCTGCAGGGGCGAATGGCCGAGCAGCCCGGTCAGCTCGGCCTTGATCAGCCGGTCGAGCTGCGTCTTGCCGGTCACCAGATGGGCGATCAGTTCGTCGGATTCAAAGGTCGTGGCCGGAGCCTCCCTGACCCCGGGCGGGGTCAGGATCTCAGCCAGTTGGTCGGGCGCCAGGAAGGCCGGGTGAGGCACCCCGTACACGCTGCGCAACACGTCACCCGCGCGCCGGGCCAGGTCGAGGGCGTTCTCCTGGTCGCCCGGCATCCAGTAGTTCTCACACGGGTGGCTCGAGTCGACGTTGGGCGGGTTCCAGCCGAGCTCTTCGAGCGCCTCCAACTGGTGCGGGGCAAGCTGGAACTCCTCGCTCAGGGCAGCATTACCCGCAGCCTCCGCGACCAGGCGCTCGTTCGGCAGGCAGCGGAACAACACGAAGGGCGAGGTGCCCTCCTGCTCGGTCGCCATCGATCCGATACGCAAGGTGGCGCCCGCGTCCATGTGCGCGATCACGTCGCCCAGCCGGGCGGTGAAGTCCGTCCACGCCTCGTCCGTGCTGCGGTCGAGGTCGAAGCCGTGCACCTCGCTGGCGTTGTTCGGGTCGTCCACGCGTCCAACCTAAACGTTCGGCATGGCCGACCGCGACCCTGCACCGCCAACATCGCCAAGCGCAAGGCATCCGCCGCGGGTCACCCGCCCAGCAGGCCTGCGATCAGCGTGATCACCGGCACCGACAGCAGGGTCGAGGTGAAGATCGAGTCGCGCGCCAGCAGTTCGCCCACCTCGTAGCGCGCCGCGATCACATAGATGTTCTGAGCGGACGGCAGCGCGGCGATCACCGTGACCGCCAACAGCTCATGTCCGCTCAGGCCGAAGAGGTAGGCCCCCAACCCCCAGGCGAGCAGGGGCATCAGCACCAGCTTGATGATCAGGACCAACCAGACCAGCGCAACGTGCTCGCCCCGTCCGGACATCGGGTCGAGCCGCAGCGACACGCCGAACGCCAGCAGCATCGCGGGCACCGCGACAGCGCCGACCATGTCGATCGGGGCCATCAGCAGCGCGGGAACGGTCACACCGAACAGGTTGACGGCGACCCCCAGCAGCACCGCGGTGGTGATCGGATTGCGCAACGGCAAGGTCAGATAGGTGTACCAGGGCATCGGACGTCCGGCGTGCCGCGCGCTGCGGGTGTCGAGCAGCGCCAACGCCAGCGGCTGCAGCAGACCGACCTGCACCAGCATGATCGGCGCCATCCAGCTCATGTCGCCGAGGATCGCCGCGGCGATCGGCAGGCCCAGGTTGCCGGCATTGGTGTAGCAGGCGCACAGCGTACCGATCACAGTGCGGGCGTCGAAGCGTCCGCGCAGCGCCCGTGACGCGACCAGGTAGCGCGATGCGGCAGCGGCAATGGCCAGCAGCGACACCGTGAGGGTGTGCGAGAACAGGTGGCCGAGGTCGGCCCCTGCCACCACCGAGAAGATCAGTGCCGGGGACGCCACCAGAAACGCCAGCTGGTTCAACAGCGCCCGGTGCAGCTCGCCGAGCACCCGAAAGTGCGCCAGCGCAACACCGGTGAACACGATCGCTCCGATCGTGAAGAAGCCGGCCAGCGCACCCTGCACCCGGGCCAGCCTATGCATCCGGACCCGGGAGCGGGGGGCTGTCCGGGGCAGCGCTCGCGGCCCCGGTCGGCGGTGGGCGCGGCGTACGATGACGGCCGATGAACGCCCGCAACCACCTGATCGACCTGGCCAGGGCCATGTCGATCCTCGTGGTCGTCACGTTTCACTGCTTGCTGTACCAACTGCAGGTGGTGGACGGGCGGCCGCAGATGGTTCCGTGGGCGCCCCAGCCGCACGCCGCGTGGTGGACGGCCAGCTGGTTCATCATGATCATCCCGCTGTTCTTCATCGCAGGCGGGTTCGCGCATGCCCTGGTGGTCGACAAGCTGCGGGCGCAGCAACGCGGCTACACCTACTACCTCGCCAGCCGCGCACACCGGCTGGTGGGGCCGTTGCTGTTGTTCGTCGGCTTCTGCACGGTGGTGAGCACAGCGGGGGCATGGTTCGGGCCGACCGCGCTGAGCATCGGTCTCAGCGTTCAGTTCGCCCAGTTGCTGTGGTTTCTGGCCGTCTACCTGGTGATCGTCGGGGTGGCGCCGTTCATGGTCAGCCTCCACGATCGGGTGCCCTGGTTGCCGCTGCTGGTACTCGGCCTGGTGGCCGTCGGCGTGGACGCCTGGTCATTCGCGGTCGGTAATTTCGAGATCCGCTACCTGAACCTGGTGACGGTCTGGCCGTTGTGCCACCAGCTGGGCATCGCGTACCACCGGGGCTGGTTCCGGCAGGGGCCGCAGTGGGTGCCGTGGCTGGTGATCCTCGCTGGGGCGGCGGTGATTCCGGTGCTGATCTTCGGGTTCGGCTACCCCGGCTCGTCCATCGGGCTGGGTGACATTCCGATCGCCAACGTGTTGCCGCCGACTGTTGCAATGGCCGTGCTGGGCGCCGGGCAGGCCGCCGTTCTGGGGCTGCTGCAACGCGCGGGCGTGGCGCGGCGGCTTCGGGCGCGCACCGAGCGGGGGCTGGCCGTGGCCAACGCCCTGGCTGTGACCACCTACCTGTGGCACATCCCGTGCATCGTGGTCGCCGGCGGCCTGCTTTTCGCTCTCTCGCGGTTGGCGCCCGGCGCGACCGACGTACTGATGTCGCAGCCGGCGGTGGTGCTGCTCACCTGGGCGGTCATCGTGCTGGTCGTCCCGTGGATCGGACGCGTCGAGTACGCCCTGATCCCCCGGCTGGGCGATACTCCCGGACGCGGCGTGCTGCCCGCGTACGTGTTGCTGGTGGCGGGTACCGGCCTGGTCTGGCGCTTCGGCACGGTGCTGCACCCCGCCGAGCCGGCCTCGGCTCTCGGGCTGCTGCTGCTCGGCGCCGGCATGACCTGGCTGGCCCGCGCCGCCGGGGCCCCGGCACCCGATGCCGCCCGCACC
>DAOSUG010000050.1:0-8969 GCA_035378545.1 Micropruina sp.
GCCGGGTGCGACCGGTTACGGACTCGGCTTCGGCTGCGGCAACGGCTGGGTGGGGCACAGCGGCGAGGTGCCGGGGTACAGCACCAGCATGTTCTACGACACGATCAACGACTACTCGGTGATCGTGCAGACGAACAGCGACATCGCGTCCGGTTCGTGCGAGGCCTCGCCGACGCTGCAGGACAACCCGGCCGACCTACCCTGCTCGGCACCGTCCGTCCGGGTGTTGGTGGCGCTGACCGATGTGTTGGGCAATCGGTTCGAGCCGCCTGCGCGGAAGTGAGCAGCCGCCTGGTGCTGTGGAGGCTGGAACCCGTTGGTCGAATGGTCAGGGCCGAACCGCGCCGCTCTTAACGTCGAGGTCTTCCAGATGGTTTGGTGTGAGAACCCCCATCCTCGAAAGACCTCGACCCTCACCCCGGCACCGACGCGCCGGACACCATCACACCCCGCCTACACCCCCGATTGTGATGAGCCGGATTGGTCATGTTCGTAGGCGCAAGTCTGATCACGCCGTGGACGATTCGGCGGGCGATGTTGGCGAGGAGCCGGCGGTTGGTGCCCCCCAGGGCGTCCCACTTCGAAGCCCGCCCCGAGGGCGACGGCAACTGAGAGCGTCGCTGCGGGGGCGACACGAAACATCCGGCGCCCGTGGGCCGGCTCACCAGCCGTCGCCGCCGAAAAGCGTCGGGGCTCACCCGTAGTGTTTCAGCGTGTCTGTCGCTCCGTCCCCTCATGCCGGCATGGGGGCCGTCCCCCATCACGGTGGGGTGACTTTCCGGGTCTGGGCACCCAACGCTCGCACGGTGCACGTCGCGGGCGACTTCAGTCGTTGGCGCACCGGCCGGGTGCCGATGGCCCCCGATCACTCGCGGTCGGGTACCTGGTCGGCGTTCGTGGCCCAGGCCGGCGTGGGTTCGCAGTACAAGTTCCTGATCCGGCGGGGTGGGCCCTACCGATGGCGCATCGACCCGTTCGCTCGCGAAGTCACCCACAGCCGTGGCAATGCCGTGGTGTTCGATCCGAAGTCGATCCAGTGGCACGAGCGTCCGTTCACGATGCCGGGCTGGGACGAGCTGGTGCTCTACGAACTGCACGTCGGCACCTTCGCCACCCACGGTGCCGAGCCCGGCACCTTCGACACCGCGATCGGACGCCTCGACCACCTGCGCCGGCTGGGCGTGAACGCGGTCGAGGTGATGCCACCGTTCAGCTTCGGCGGTCCGCGCAGTTGGGGCTACAACCCGTCCCATCTGTTCGCCATCGAGACCAGCTATGGCGGCCCTCGGGCGTTCGCCCGCTTCGTCGATGCCGCCCACCAGCGCGGCATCGCGGTGATTCTGGACGTGGTGCACAACCACCTCGGACCGACCGATCTCGACCTGTGGCGCTTCGACGGCACGTCCAGCCGCGGCTATGGCGGGCAGTACTTCTACAACGACCGGCGGGCGCTCACGCCCTGGGGGGCCACCCGTCCGAACTACGAACGTAAGCAGGTCCGCAACTTCCTGCGCGACTCGGCGGTGATGTGGCTGGAAGAGTTCCGGGTCGACGGCTTGCGCTTCGACGGCACCAACTTCATCCGGTCCCGCTGGGGCAACACCCAGCACCGTCCCGATCGCATCGCCGGCGGCCACCGCTACCTGGCCGCGACAACCGTCGACATCCGCGCCCGGCAGCCCTGGAAGCTGCTGATCGCCGAAGACATGCAACGCGACCCGGTGGTCACCGCGCCGGCCGAGCAGGGCGGGCTGGGTTTCCACTCCCAGTGGGACGCCGACTTCGTGCACCCCGTCCGGCACGCCCTGGAGACACCCTGGGACGCCGATCGCAACACGACGGCGGTCGCCCGCGCGGTCACCGGTCACTACCTACGGGCGGCCCACGAACGGGTGATCTTCACCGAATCGCACGACGAGGTCGCCAACGGTCGATCACGACTGCCGGAGACGATCAACCCGGGTGCCGCCGACTCCTGGCCCGCCCGCAAGCGTGCGGCTCTCGGCCTCGCGCTGGTACTCACCTCCGCCGGCATGCCGCTGCTCTTTCAAGGCCAGGAGTTCTGCGAAGACCGCTGGTTCGACGACCGCACACCCTTGTCGTGGAACAAGACCCAGCGCCACTCGGGGTTTCTGCACCTGGCCAGACAACTGATCCGGCTGCGCCGCAATCTGGACGGTCACACCGCCGGCCTGCGCGGCCCCCACACCGCGCTGCTGCGGGTGGACGACCAGCGCAAGGTGCTGGCCTATCACCGCTGGTGGCAGGGCGGCCCCGGCGACGACGTGATCGTCGCGGTCAACCTGTCCACCGAGGTGATCCACGGCTACCGGGTCGGCCTGCCCCGGGCAGGCCGGTGGCAGTTGCGCTGCAACAGCGACGCCCCCATTTTCGGTGATGACTTCGGCGCGGCCCACGCCAGCGACCTGAACGCCGACTGCGAACCGTGGGACGGCCGGCCGTTCTCGGCCGAGGTCACGATCGGCCCCTACGCCGCGCTGGTGTACTCCCAGGACGAAGGACCCTGACTGCGGGGTCGATGCCACTGCGTGCCGCTCACGACCGGACGAACCGGCCCAGCCCTTCGTGATTCCAGGCGCCGATGGTGAGCGCGGCGGCGCGTCCGCCCGAGGTCGTGAAGGTGGCGCCCGACAGGCCCGTCTCGTCCTCGCCGACCGTCTTGAAGAAGAACTCGTCGCCGCTGTAGTGCTGAAGGTCGAACTGCATCTTGGCGGGGCCGGCGGTGACGTGCAGCGTGCCGCTGCGATCGCTGACCGCCAACGAACCGTAGAAGCTGCTGCTGTAGCGGCCAACGTAGGCGGCGTTCGACCTGCCCCGGGTCGGGTTCGTGGCCGCGACCGAGTATTTCTTGTTGTCCTCGGTCTCCTCAGGCATCACGAAGGGGCCGATCTTCGCCACCCAGTCCGCCTCGGTCGACCTGCCGTAGCGGACGTGGTCGTAGAACTCGACGCCCACCGCCTCGGGCAGGCCGATCGGCGGCCCGTTGGTGATCACCGCGATACCCAGCTGGTGGGTCGGGTACACGGTGACCGTGGTGGCCGCGCCCAGCCCGAACCCACCGGAGTGGTTGACCCGCAGCTCGCCGGTCGGCTCGTAGCTGACGATCCAGCCCATGCCGTAGAAACCGGCCGACTTTCCGATCGGCGGCACGCCCGGCCGGACCACCGCAGGCAGCCAGATCCGTTGCAGCTGGTCCTCGTCGATCACCGGTTTGCCGTTGGCCAACAGCATGGTCAACCAGGTCGCCAGGTCGCGGATCGAGCTGCTGGACGAGCCGGCCGGCGCCTGCGCGTCCGTGTCGACCTTCAGGTTCGGCACCCAGGTGCCGTCCACCTGCACGTGCATGGCCGCCCGGTTGGTGCGCGACTGCAGGTCGGCGAACCGGTAGCTGGTGTCCTTCATGCCCAGCGGACCGAACAGCACCTGCTCTGCCAACTCCTCCCACTTCAGGCCGGACGAGACCGCGATCGCCTCGGCGCCGGCGGTGATGCCGTAGTTGGTGTAGGCGTAGTTGTCGCGGAACCGCTTCAGCGGGTAGAAGCGATGCTTGGCCAGGATCGTGGCCCGGTCGTAGCCGAGGCCTTCGAGCAGGTTGCCGGAGTGATCCGGCAGGCCGCTGCGGTGCGCGAACATGTCGGCGACGGTGACGTGACTGCCGGTCCAAGCGTCCGACAGGGTGAAGTCGGGTAGCGCCTTCTGCACCGGGTCGTCCCAACCCAGCGTGGGCAGCTTCTTGGTCATCGCGGCGGCGACCACGGTGGCGCTGATCGGCTTGGAGACCGAGGCGAGCTGGAACACCGTGTCCGCGTCGGGCTTGTCGGGCTTGCCGACCTCGCGCAGGCCGAACCCCTCCAGGTAGCGCACTTGGCCCTCGTGGACGATGGCGATCGCGAGCCCGGGCACCCCGTACTGCTGCAGGTAGCGAACGATGATGCCGGGCAGCGCGTCGACCCCGCGCTGCACGGCGGCCGCATCGATGACGTCCGCGCTCGAAGGCACCCCGGAGGCCTGGCCGGACGGGCTGACGGTGGCGGCCGGGGCGGACGGTCCGGTGCAGGCGCTGAGGCCGGCGGCTGCCGCAGCGGCCGCACCCCCCAATCCGACGCCTCTGAGCAGGGTTCGGCGGCCGACTGCCGCGGGGGTGGCGATCTGGGACGGTGCAGGCATGGTGACAGCGTGCCTGCCGAGGGCCCGTCGCGCCCATAGACCCAGCCCGCCAGCCACCCAGGACCTAGGTCGTGTCCGCCGGTCGGGCGTGGCACGACCACGTCGTCGGTGCTCAACCCAGGAGCTTGCGACCCACCACCGGCGCGTAACCGAGCAGTTGACCCAGCACGTTGGGATGAAACGCCGCGACCGGGCCGGCCGGCCCGGTGATCCACGGGACCCGAGCGCACCAGGCGTGGCTGTTGAACGCACTTTCGGCGTTCGCGAACCGCGCACCGACCTGCCGGGCCGCGTCGGCGAGTTGGTCGTTGAGTTCGTCGATGGTGCGGTTGATCAGCTTCTGTTCGGTGGCGCTGAACTCGACCAGGGGGCTGCAATCGGTGCCGCTGAACAGTCGCGGATACCCCACCACGACCATGGTCGCCTCCGGCGCCCGGTCCCGCACCGCGGCGAACAGGGCGGTCGCGTTGGCGCCGAACCCGCCCTCGAGGTAGGCGCGGCCCTGAGCCACCGCGGCTGCGCACGCATCGTCGCTCGCCGGCTGGGCACACAGTGCGAGAACCGGCGCGAACCCGATGTCGTTGCCGCCCGCCTGCACGGTGACGAAGTCGGCGGAGTCGGTGACCTGCCCGAGTTGGGTGCGGGCCACGTCGGCCATGGTGGCGCCGCTGCAGGCGGCCAGCGTGAGGTCGAGGCGGGCGACCTTGGCGATGACGCTCGGGTAGCCGAAGGACGATCGTCCGCACGAGTCCTTCGGCGCTGCGGCGCCCAGGCCGGCGGCGTAGGAGTCGCCGAGGGCCACATAGCCGCGCGGTGCGCGGTGCCGGGGTACGGCGGCGTCCGCGGGAGCAATGGCGTTGGCGAATAGGGCAACGGCGGCGATCAGGGTGGCGACCACCCGGCGGAGTCGGGACACGACGAACCTATCTCTCCCAAGGCGAAGAGAGCATGTCATCGCCGTGGGCACCGCAGAAGGTGGCAGATGTACCCATGGGTTCCGACCGTCGGCCGGTTGACAAGGCAGGGTCAGGAGCCGAAGTGTTCCCTCAACAGCCGCCGCCACTTGTTGGACGGCAGGTGCGGGTGCATCGCGGCCAGCGCGGTCGCGTACTTCGACACGCTGCTCTCACGATGACCGAGCGACCACAACAGGCGATCCATGCCCGTGGCACGTCCGGTGGACTTGGTCTCGATGATCGACAGGTCCGGAAGGCTCAGCCAGGCGCCGGTGCGCACGTCCCACCAGGTCAGGCCCGAGTCGATCGTGACCCGGGTCGCGGTCGGCTCGTGAAACAGGGTGACGCGGCGGTAGTCGACGCGGAGCGAGGCCGACAGGTCCTCCACCGGGGCCGAACGGACGCCCGCGCGGCGCAGTGCCGCGCGGACGAACGCCGCACCCTCGTCGCTGAGCCGTCCGTCGACCAGGTGGGTGCCCGGCAGCCGATCCTTGACGGTGTGCCGGTGCTGCCGCGTCTTCACCTCCAGAAAACTGGCGCCGTTGGACTCATACGTGCGGGTGCGCACCTTGAACCGGCGGCGCCGCTGGCGGGCGGCCAGTAGAAAGGTGTCCAGCCCGGGGGTGTCGAGGTAGACCGAGCTGTACCCCAGGTTCGGGACACCGTCGATGGCCAGCACCCGGGTCGTCGCCGGATCGACCAGTTCAACGGCCATGCCGGCGTCCGCCGCAGTCAGGGCGTATTTGCGGTCCACCCGGGTGAGCAGGCTGCCGCGTTCGACGAGCTCGTCCAGGCCGATGGTGTCCAGCGCGGGGTAGGTGGTGATCATGCTGCTCCTGTCGGTTTGCTGTTCACCAGAAGTTCACCAACAGTGGCTGTGCCGCACCTGTGTGGTCGTCGGCAACCGACCGTGAGGTTCCGTCAGGGAGTTCGACGACGGTGAACGCCGTCCGCCGGACACGGCTGGTCGATGTCGGTGACCTTGGACGACGTGCGCGGGCTGGGGGTCGGCGTGCAGACGTCCACCACGTCACAGCGGGCAAGGGCTTCGTCGACGCCGTCGCGTCCGACCAGGTGGCCTGGTCACCTTCGCCGTGGGTGTGGAGGTTGACCATGCCGGGCACCGGTGCGGTGAGCCGGATCAGGGCCTGCTGCTCGCCGATGATCTCGACCTCGCCGGTGGCGCGGTCCAGGTCGATCGCGTCGTCCTCGTCGCGGATCCGCAGTGCGGCCGCGCCCGGTCGGCTAGGTTGCGTGACGTGCCGGTCGACCGCTCCGCCATTCGGGTGAAGGCGATGCTGATCGCGCCCAACGGGGGTCGCACCGCCCACGCGGTCAGCGTGCATGCCCCCACGCTCGAGAACCCCCGCGGCTTCCATCGCCTGATCGGCGGCAGTGTGGAGCTGGGCGAGCGACACCTCGACACGATTCGTCGTGAGATCACCGAAGAGTTGGGGGCCGCCGTCCGCGACCTCGTGCTGCTCGACACGGTGGAGAACATCGTCACCATCGACGGCGTGATCGGACACGAGATCGTCTTTCTGTGCACCGGTCAGCTGGAACCGCAGCCGCCGGCGGCCGGGGCAACGCTCACCGAGATCGACGGATCGGTGGTGCCGGTGGTGTGGCGCTCGATCAGCGGCGAGGGCGAAACAGTGCCGCTCTATCCGAGCGCAGCCGAGTGGTGGGTGACCCACGTCGCGACCGGCTTACCCTGAGGCCATGGACGACAGTCCCACCGCGCGCGCCCTGCGCACGCTCGAGGCGATCCACAACCGGCCGGGCATCAGCGCCCCCGAACTGGCCGACCGGCTGGGTGTGACCGAGCGGGCCGTGCGCCGCTACGTCGGTACGCTGCGCGACGCCGGCGTGCCGGTCACCGGCACCGCGGGACGCTACGGCGGCTACCAGATCGGCCGCGGCGTCCGGCTGCCACCGGTGGCGTTCACCGGCACCGAGGCGCTCGCGCTGGTGATGGCGGTGGTCGAATCACGGTCAGGTGCGCCGGCCGGCACACCGGCTGGCGAGGGTGTCGGCAAGCTGCTGCGCGCACTGCCCGAGGCCGTGGCGCGCTCGGCGCGCCAGTTGTGGCAGCACACGGCCGCGGCACCGTCCGACTTCCCTCGACCCGATCCGGGTATCACCGGCGGCCTGATCGAGGCCGTCGCAGCCGGACGGCGGACGCGGCTGGGGTACCGGAGCGCGTCCGGCCACGAATGGACGGGCGAGGTCGATCCCTGGGCGGTCGTGGTGCGGCGCGGCCTGTGGTACCTACTGTGCGCCAACGCCACCGCAGAGGTGCGCACCTATCGGGTCGACCGGGTGACCGCCGTGGAGGTGCTGGGCACACCCGCCGACGTACCCGCCGACCTGGACGCCGCCGCCGCCCTCGAACGCGGTCTCAGCCAGGGCTGGCGCCACCCCACCCGGGTGCGGTTCGCCGATCCGGTCGAGCGGGTCCGCGACTGGCTGCCCGGGCCGATGGGCGACTTGGTTCCGGACGGTGACGGGTGCCTGCTGACCGGCACCACCAACAACCCGGACATGTATGCGGGGGAGTGGCTCGCCCGGGTCGAGCTGCCGTTCGTGGTGGAGGGCGGCGACGAACTCATCGCCGCCATGCACCGGCTGGTCGCCAGGCTGCACGCCGCACTACCGGCGCAGGGGTGAATCAGCGCTGCGGATCAGCCCCGCCGACGGACGAACTCGCGCCGCGCGTACTGGCCCAGCGCGTAGGTGAAGTAGCTGTCGGCGGCGGCTCCGACACCGCCCCCGACCAGCGGGATGCGCTTGGCCACCTGCACCACCACATGCTTGCCGGCCATCTTGGTGCCCAGGTCGCCGAACACCCGCTCGCTGACGTGGCGATCCAGCGCGGGGTCGAATACCGGTGCGGTGGCCACCACCATCGGGGTGGCGGGCAACTTGCCGGAAGAGACCTGCTTGCGCACCTCGTCCTCGCCCAGCATGGCCAGGGTGAGGGCGACGCGCATGCGCCGATCGTCCACGTCGTAGCCGCGTAGGTGAGCGATCGCCGCGATCATGCGCATCTGCACGACGGCCAGGCCGGCCAGATTGGCCGGCAGCGCCACCGGCACCGTGATCAGCCCGCCGAGGTTGGTCAGAAAGCCCTGCGCACCGGCGAGCCCGACGTGCTGCCGGATCACCGAGTCGACCGCGGCCTCGTGCTCGCCGCGTGACTGCAACGACTTCGCCGCTGCGCTCTTGGCCCCCGGAATGCTGCCCCGGCCCTCGATCGCGAACTCGAGGATCGCGCGCAGCGCCCCTCCGGCCACCTCGGGGGCGCGCTGGACGATCGTCTTGCTGGGTTCGTCGCTGGACATACGGGTGCCTCTCGTTGGCTGCGCCGTCCAATCTACCGAGCAGGCCCGCGGCCACCATCGGGGGCGACCCCGGCGCCCACCCCGATCCGCGGGCCCGTGGTGGCACAATCGTGCAATGAGTCGTCCAGGCATCTTCGGGCCGTCGCGGGACTGGCCCGCGCAAGACCTGATCGGCCTCTCGGACGAGATCGACCCCGACCTGGTGGTGCTGGCGTACCGCTGTGGGGTCTTTCCGATGCCGCTGCACAACTCGTGGTTTCCGGCCCGGATGGGCTGGTGGTCGCCGATGCGGCGCGGGGTGCTGCTGCCGGACGGGCTGCGCGTCACCCGCTCCCTACGCAAGTCGGCGCACCGCTACACCACCACCGTCGACGCCGCGTTCGAGGCGGTGCTGGCCCGCTGCGCCGACCCGGGCCGTCCGCACGGCTGGATCGACGACGACATCGTCGCCGTCTTCACCGACCTGCACCGGCGCGGGGTG
>DAOSUG010000051.1:0-8966 GCA_035378545.1 Micropruina sp.
GGTTTGGCGTGGATCACGATCCTGCGCAAGCGGCCGGCCTTTCGGGCTGCGTTCGCCGACTTCGATCCGGTCGTCGTCGCCGGCTTCGACGACGGCGATGTGCAGCGATTGATGGGTGAGGCGGGCATCGTCCGCAATCGGGCGAAGATCGAGGCGACGATCGCCAATGCGCAGGCGCTGACGGCGCTGCACCAGCGGGGTGAGCGGCTGGCTGAGGTGTTCGAGGCGCACCGCCCCGCGGCGCGTCCGGTGCGGCCGACCTCCTTCGCCGACGTGCCCGCCACCACCGCCGAGTCGGTTGCCCTGGCGAAGCAACTCAAGAAGCTGGGCTTCCGCTTCGTCGGTCCGACCACGGCGTATGCCGCGATGCAGGCCCTCGGCTACGTGGACGATCATCTGGCCGGCTGCCTGACCCGTAGGCACTGACCATCAGGGCGTAACCGTTTTTGAGCCCCCGCACGCCCCCCGAGACACCGCAGTCACCCTGACGCGCTGATCCCCCCGCCGCTGCAACGACGCCGCGCCCGGCCGCGTGTATGTAGGCATGCACCGGACGCCCCGACTACTTGCCCTGTTGGCCCTGATCCTTGCGCTCGTGGGGTGCAGCGTAGGCAGTGGCAGCCAGGGCCAGGTCGTCGCCCAGGGCGCGGCAGCCCCGGCGCAGGATTCTGGCGCGCTGCCGTCCGGCCCGCAGGCCACCGCGGTGCCGAGATCGCCCACCGAGCCGGGGCAGGGTCCAGCGACCGAGCGCCAGGTGACGCGCACCGGCGCACTGACCATCCGCACCGGCGACGTGCAGCAGGCGGCCGCCCGGCTCCGCGAGATCGCACAGGCGAACCAGGGCATCGTGGTCGACGAGCAACTCCACGTCGGCGACTCGTCCGGCACCACGCGGGTCGTGCTCAGCGTGCCGAGCGCCTCCTTGACCCGGGTGATGGACGAGGCGGCGACGGTCGGCGAGGTCGTCGACCGCAGCGTGACGGCCACGGACGTCACCGATCGAGTGGTCGATGTGGATGCACGCATCCGCACCCTGCGGGCGTCCATCGAACGGATCCGGGCGCTGATGCAACGCACCGGCTCGATCAAAGAGATCGCCTCGGTCGAGGGCGAACTGACCGATCGTCAGGGCGAGCTGGAGTCATTGCTGGCCACCCAGGCGGCCCTGAAGAACCAGGTCGAGCGGGCCCCGATCACCGTGACGCTGGTTCGTCCCGATCAACTCGCGATACCCGCCAATCCGCTGGTGGTCGGCCTGATTCAGGGCTGGGAGGCGTTGCAGAAGTCGATCTCGGTGCTGCTCACCGTGGTGGGCGGCGTGCTGCCGTTCGCCCTGGTCGGAGCCCTCATCGCGTGGCCCCTGGTGCATCGCCGCCGCACCAGAGGCAGGCGTGGGGACGAGAACGTCAGCCCTCCTCCGGATCGCCACGCATCGCAAGACTGAGCTCCTGCGCGTCCACGGAGGCCAGCAAATGGGCCAGCATCCGGGCATCGAACACACCGTCGTCGCGGGCGTCCAGCAGGGCAGCGCGCTGCGCGGCGAGCACGTCGAGTTCGAGTCTCTTGAGCGGACGATCCGGCACCCGCGCCCGCTCCTGCTCGGCCACGTCCAGGACGAAGCTCAGCAACCGAGCGTGTTCGTCGGCGTCGGCCTGCACCTCCTCGGGCGTGGGCGGCACGCTGAGCCGCTTGACCACCAGCGGCAGCGTCGCGCCCTGGAGGATCAGCGATCCGCCGGCCAGAAAGAATGCGACCAGCACGAGCACCGGACGTCCGGGCGTGGCCGCGGGCAGGGTCTGTGCGGCGGCCAGTGACACGGCGCCGCGCATGCCGGCCCACGCTAGCAGACCTCCCTCCCTGGCCTCGATCGGCTGACGGACCAAGTAGTCGACGGTGGCCCGCTGGCGCCGCATGGCGGTGCGGATCCGCTCCATCCGGTTCGCGTTCCAGCGTTCGCGCGCCTGTTCGTCCGCAGTTCGGGGGGCCTTGCCGGGACGCATCACCCGGCGCAACCAGCGTTGCCAGCCGGTGGGACGCGATTGCTCGCCCAGGATCTCGTGGCGCAACTCCTCGGGATCCGCCTCGGGGTGTGCGCCGCGAGCATCGATGTAGCGCTGCAGGCCGTCGAATCTCTGCTGCCGGTCCTGTTGCCGGGCAGTGCGACGGGCGGTCGCCTTCACCACGGTCACCACGTACCCGGCACGGATCAGCACGGTCAACGCGAAGCCGGCGGCCGCCACCCACACGACCGTGGCCAGTGCGCCCTCGCTGTGCGTCTCGTCGTTGATCAGGGTGTGCAACTGCAACCCCATCAGCAAGAAGATCGCGCTCTCGAGCAGCAGTTCGACGGTCTTCCAGTTCTGCGAGTCCGACAGTCGCGCACTGGGTGACAGCATGCGGGGGGCGCCGTAGCCGGTGACCAGTCCGGCCAGCACGGCCGCCACCAGGCCGGACGCCCCGACGGCCTCGGCCGGCAGCGCCGCAACGAACGGCGCGGCGTACGAGATCAGTGTCGAGACGGTGGGGTCGGCCACCCGGGCGCGCACCCACAGGTGCAACCAGCCGATCGCGAAACCGATCGCGACCGCGGCCCCGAGGGCCCACAGAAAGTCGAGCACGACCGACCCCAGGGCCACCGTTCCCGCGGCTGCGGCGACCGCCGAACGCAGCAGCACCAGGGCCGTCGCATCATTGAGCAGGCTCTCGCCCTCGAGCATGGTGAGCACCCGGTGCGGTACCCCCACCCGGCGGGCGATGGCGGTGGCGACGGCGTCCGTTGGGCTGACGATGGCGCCCAGCGCGACACCCCAGGCGAACGAGGTGTGCAGGGTGACCGCGAAGAACCAGCCCAGCAGCAGGCTGGTGACCAGCACCAGGGTCACCGACAGGCCGGTGATCGAGCGCAGTTCGCGCCGAAAGTTCATCGCGGGCATCGACACCGCCGACGAGAACAGCAGCGGCGGCAGCACGCCGATCAGAATCCAGTCTGGTTCAATGTCGAGCGCCGGAACACCCGGCAGGTAGCCGACCACCGCGCCGAACACGACCAGCAGCAACGGCGCCGCCACCCTGGTCAGGTTGCTCAGCCCGGACGCCCCCGCAATGCACAGCAGCGCCAGGGTGATCACAATGACGACGGCCTCGGGGCTCACGCGCTCAGCATGCCGCATGCACCTGCGAGCGCCCATGGTCGGACGAGCCGTGCGACCAACGACACGCCGGGTCCTCTCGCTGAGGATGGCAACGCAGCGAGCGGGCGTACCGGGTGCGCAGCACGGTTGGGGCTGTGGCGGGTGATCTGACGGGCGCGACGCGCCCTGGTCGCATGGGACTCGACAAGCTCGACCGGCGATGGATCGGCCAGTGCTGGAGCTGAGCGGAGCTAAGCGGTGTCGGCCATGTCGACCCGGCCGCGCAGGAACCGTCCGAAGTGCGGCACGGTGAACGCGATCCGGCCCCGCTCGCTGGCGTACACCAGTCCTTTCTTGATCAGCGCGTCCCGGGCCGGCGACAACGATTGGGGCTTGCGACCCAGCACCTCGGCCACCCGTGCGGACGGCACCGTGCCCGCGTCGTCCGGGTCGGCCTCAGCCATCGCCTGCAGGTACTCGCGCTCGGCCGCGGTGGCCCGTTCGAGCCGTGAGCCGAAGAAGCCGACCGCCAGCTCGTGCTCGGCCTCGGGCGCCGCCACCGCGACATCGACGGCGGTGATCGGGCTGCGGGGCGCGAGATCCCAGACCACCTTGCCGTAGGCCTGCACGAAGTAGGGGTAGCCGCCGGTGACCCGGTACATCTCGGCGAGCGCGTCGTCGGTGAAGGCGGCACCTTCGTCGGCGGCGGGGGAGGCCAACGCCAGGTCGGCGGCCGCGCGGTCGAGACGGTCGATGCGCGCGTAGGCGAACAGCCGCTCCGAATACGACTTGGACGCACTGAGCACCGCCGGCAGGTGGGGCAGGCCGGCGCCGACGACGATCAGCGGCAGGCCCTGCTGCCCGAGCTCGTGGCAGGCCGCGCACAACGCCGACACGTCGTCGGCGCCCAGGTCTTGCATCTCGTCGATGAAGACAGCCACGCCTTTGCCCTTGTCGGCGGCCAGTCCGGCGACGTCGCTGAGCAGTTCGACCAGGTCGATCTCGATGTCGCCGGAGTCGGCACGTCCGATCACGGTGGGGGCGGTGATGCCCGAGTTCCAGCGGTCGTAAGCCTTGGCGTTGGCCGGGGCCGCCCGTTCGACGAAGGCCTTGAGCGTGGACAGCACGCCGGTGGC
This sequence comes from Micropruina sp., assembly GCA_035378545.1. Taxonomy (GTDB): domain Bacteria; phylum Actinomycetota; class Actinomycetes; order Propionibacteriales; family Propionibacteriaceae; genus Micropruina. Next base: position 4,268 of record DAOSUG010000051.1, read on the forward strand.
GTCGGGGTGGGCGAGCTCGCGGATCGCCATGTGCAGTGCCGCCCCGAGCGGACGGCGAATGGTCTGATCGGGTCGTGCTTCGAGCTTGCCGGTGCCCCAGCCCGCGCGCACGGCCTGCGACCGCATGGCGTTGAGCAGCACGGTCTTGCCGACCCCCCGCAACCCGACCAGCACGATCGAGCGTTCCGGACGCCCCTTCGCGACCCGTTCGATCACGAACCGGAAAGCCTCCAACTGCGCGTCCCGGCCGGCGAGTTCAGGCGGACGCTGCCCGGCGCCGGGTGCGTAAGGGTTTCTGATCGGATCCATGATCGGACTGTATGGGGCAATCTAGCGTCCGCCACAGATTACCGAAGAGTGTCGCAGAGACGGTTACGGAGAACCTCCAGAGTCTGGCCGCTCGCTGCTGAGCGGGGCCACGATGAGGTCGCCTGCAGAAGAGCCGGAGAAGATTTCGCCTCGTGAAGATATACCGATATTACCGCCAGATTCCAGATGGAACGATTCAAAGCGTCATTTGACAAATCTGGCGGTAATATCGGTATATCAATGGGTGATGAAAAATGGAGCATGCCAGGTGTGGAACCTGGACGGTTCATGAGCCATGCGGATCTCATAAAACCTGAGCTACTTTTCCAACATGAGCGCCTCGTACACCACGATCACGGCGAAGGGTCAGATCACTTTGCCGGCCGAAGCGCGCAGCGCGCTCGGGTTGCGCGTGGGGCAGAAGGTCGCGGTGCGGGTCGAAGGCGACCACCTCGTGATCGACCCTCCCCACGACGTCGGCGCACTGCGCGAGCGTCTGCAGGCCGAGGCTCAGGAGCACGGCACGTGGGGCACCGTGCCCGTGGCCGGTGACGGCTGGGCGGCGCACGCCGACGAGGAACCATCGAACTAGCTGTCATGCCGAGCGTCGACACGAATGTGCTCTCGCTTTGGCTGCTGGCGACCACTTTGCCGCGGGCGTTGGTGCGGACATGCCCGACCAAGCCGAGCGCGTGGACCACTTGCTTACCTCCGGAAAACAACTCACCGTTGATGACGCCGCGCTGATCGAGGTGGTGCTCGTGCTGGAACGGGTTGGCTACGGAGGCGCCGACCGGCAGGCGAAGGTGACGCAGCAGTCCAATGACGGCGGCATCGACGGCATCATCGACCAGGACACCCTCGGGCTCAACCGGGTGTACATCCAGCCAAACGTTACGCACCCGACAGCTCGGTGCAGCGTCCCGAACTGCAGGCTTTCGTCGGGGCACTCAGCGGCAAGGCCGATGGCGGCGTGTTCATCACCACCGGAAAATTCAGTCAGGGCGCTCGGGACTACGCCGCCAATGTGCCCACCCGAGTCATCCTGATCGACGGGACTCGGCTGAGTTCGCTGATGATCAGGTTGGGCGTCGGCGTTCAGGTCAGACAGACCGTCCACCTGGTAGAGATCGACGAGGACTTCTTCGAGTAGGCCGGACTCGAAGTTGATTAGATCATTTGGGTCTCAGCAGGTTGTATCAACGCCGGTAGTTGATACGATCATTTAGGTAGTCGCTACCTATATCAACTTGGAGCAACGATGTCCCGAGGGCGCCCGACCCGAGCCAGCGTTTACGCGCGGCTCGAGGCGGCACTCGATGAGCTCCGCACGCGCCTCGGTGGCCTGCCCACGCCGGAAGAGTCGGCCTTCGTGTGGCGCGACATCTGGCACCTGGAGGCGCACCACTCCACGGCGATTGAGGGCAACACTCTGGTGATCCGCGAGGTCGAGGTGCTGCTCGAACAGGGCAGGGCCGTGGGCGCCAAGCCGCTCAAGGAGTACATGGAGGTCCAGGGCTACGCCGAGGCGGCCCGGTGGGTCTATGCCCAAGCCCACAACAGCGAGCAGTTGAGTCAGGGCGAACTCGTCACGCTGACGGAGTTGCGCCAGATTCACGCGACGCTGATGGCTCCGGTGTGGCAGGTCGCTCCACACCCCGACGCGAATGAGCGGGAAGCGCCCGGGCACTTTCGCGAGCACGATATCCATCCGTTCGACGGTGGCATGACGCCCCCAGTTGGGCGCTGGTGCCGCCGATGATTCGCGACTGGCTCGACTCCGCGAACGCTGCCGGCGACCGGTTGAACAATGCGGCGTACGGCCCATTGCCCGAGCAGTTGGCGACGCTGCACAACGACTTCGAGAAGATCCATCCGTTCATCGACGGCAATGGCCGGGCCGGCCGGCTAGTGCTGAACTTGTTGTTGGTCCGGCTGGGCTACCCGCCGGTGGTGATCATGAAGCAGCAGCGTCCGGTCTATCTGTCGGCCATGCAGCGGGCCGACGACGGTGATCCCGGACTGCTCGGCGAACTGCTGGCACGAGCCATGCTCGACAACCTCAACCGCTTCATCCTGCCCAGCGTCGCCCGACCTGCGAGGCTGGTGCCCTTGGCAGCGCTGGTCGATGAACGGTTCAGCATCGCGGCGCTGCGCCAGGCCGCGCAAAGGGGACGTCTGGACGCATTCCAGGGCGCCGACGGGGTCTGGCGCAGCTCGCGCCGAGCCGTCGACGACTACGCCCGCACCAAGGGACAACGGCGGAAGGGGGAGTGATGAGCAACTTCACGTTCCTGAGCGCCACGCTGCCCGGCGCCTACGCCGATTGCGCCCGGGCGGAGTCGTACGTCACGTCCGACCCGCGGGCGGCCTGCGTGTACGCGCGGCGGGCAGTCGAGTTGTTGGTGAACCATCTGTACGCGCCCTCGGCGAAGCGGTGGACGTTGCGTTGCCCTACACGACACCAGGAACCGACACCGTTCGCTTCCGCTCCAAGGCGGCCGCCTACCTGCGGCACCACGAGGATCACGTGGCCCTCCAGCGGTTGCGTCGCAACAAGCAACTGACGTCGGACGACGTGTCGTCCCTTGAACGAATGCTGCTCGGGGCCGGCGGACGAGCGGACGATGTCAAGCTCGCTGCCCGGCAAGCCGGAGGACTGGGGCTCTTCATTCGTGGCCTGGTCGGCCTCGATCTGTGCGCCGCTACCGAGGCGTTCGGGCACTTTCTGATCGACACCCGGTTCACCGTCGACCAGATCAGGTTCGTCCAGCTGATCGTCGACGAACTCACCGCCACCGGAGTGATGGAACCGCGCAGGCTGTTCGAGTCACCATTCACCGATCACGCGCCGACCGGCCCTGATCAGGTCTTCGATGACGGTGACCTGGCGAGCATCGTCGACATTCTGCGCGCGGTGAAACGGCACGCGATGCCCGTCGAGGTCGCCTGATCACTATCCGGCGGGGATCCCGGCTCGACTGATCCGGGGGAGATCCCGGGGCAAGCCCGGGATGACGTGGCCCCCGTCGTCGTGGCTCCATCCCGTCGTCGCGGCTCGACTCCGTCATCCCGGCGAACGCCGGGATCTCGACTGATCGGCGCAGGTACTCAGCACCATCAACTGATCCGGCGGAGATCCCGGGGCAAGCCCGGGATGACGTGCCCCCGTCGCCGTGGCTCCATCCCGTCGTCGCGGCCGACTCCGTCATCCCGGCGAACGCCGGGATCTCAACTGATCCGGCGCAGGTACTCCAGCACCACGCTGTTGTCCTGATCGCCCAGTCCGGCGTCGGTGAGGCCGCTGAACAACTCCAGCGACACCGCGAGGGAGGGCAGCGAACGTCCGGCGGCGCTGTCGGTGGCGAAGGTAAGGTCTTTGACCAGGAACTTCGCCGGACCGCTGGGCGAGAAGTCCTCGTCGGCCAGCTTCGCAGCTTTCTGATCCAGCAATTCCGACGCCGCCAATCCGGCGCCGAGGACGGCCAGCACCCGATGGGCGTCCAGGCCGTTCTCCTTGGCCACCAGGGTCGCCTCGGCCAGCGCGACCAGGGTGCCGGCGACCACCATCTGGTTGCAGGCCTTCGTGACCGCCCCGGCGCCGACGTCACCCATCAGCTCAACGGTGCCGCCGATCACGTCCAGCAGCGGACGCACCCGGGCGAACATCTCCTCGTCGGCGCCGCACATGATCGACATGGTGCCGTCAACGGCCTTCGCGACGCCGCCTGACATGCAGGCGTCCATCACGCTGACCTGGCCCTGCAACCGCTCGGCCAGCCCTCGGACGGCGGTGGGCGAGATCGTGCTCATCACCACCAGATCGAGACAGCCGCCCTCGATCAGCGCGGGCAGCATCGGCTCCAGATAGGGCAGGTCGGGCAGCAGGCAGAAGGTCACCTCGCGATCGGCCAGCGCAACGGTCGCGTCCGTGGTGACGGAGACGCCGGGCGCGTCCACCGCGGCAATGTTCGCGCCGGTCACGTCGTGACCGGCTCTGGCCAGGTTGACCGCCACCGGCAGTCCCATGTTGCCCAGCCCCAGGACTGCGATCTTCATGCCCATTCCTTCAATCTCTTCACGAACGCGGGTGTGCTCAGCACATCACGATTCACCACGAAGCGTGGCGCCTCGCCCCGGGCGACCGCCAGTAGCGCATCCACGCAACTGTTTCCGTTGCCCAGGCTCATCTCGGACGTCCACGCGATCGAGTGCGGCGCCAGCGTCACGTTCGGCAGCGTCTCGATGCCGGACGTCGGCGGCTCGTCCTCGAAGACATCCAACCCGGCGGCGCGGATACCGCCGGAACGCAGCGCGGCGATCAGGGCCCGCTCGTCGACGATCGGACCCCGGGCCATGTTGAGCAGCACCGCGGACGGCTTCATCGCAG
>DAOSUG010000052.1:0-75 GCA_035378545.1 Micropruina sp.
GGTTCTAGTTGGAGCCGGCGCTCTGGACGGTGTCCTTCGCGTCCTGGGCCCGGCTGGCGACGTCGTCGGTTGCGG
>DAOSUG010000052.1:85-8902 GCA_035378545.1 Micropruina sp.
CCTGCTGCTTGACGTTGTCGGCGGCGTCGGTGGCCACTGCCTTGATCGACTCCGCCGCCTGCTGGGCCGGCTCGCGCAGATGGTCCGCCATCTCTTTGGCGACCTCGCCGGCCTGCTGCTTCACGGGCTCGAGGTGCTCCTGCAGGGCGCCGACGGCCTGTTGCTCCTTTCGACTGGCCGGAATCAGGGACGACACCAGCAGGCCGGCGCCGAAGGCGATCAGCCCGGCCGCCAACGGGTTGCCCCGGGTCTTGCGCTGCGCCACCGCGGGTGCCTGACTGAGCGCATCGCCCACAGCGCTCACGCCGCTGGAGGCGGCCGATTGCAGTTCACCCACCCGGCCCGAGTCGTACGGGTCGTCGGACGAGCCCATGATCGAGTCCTTGATCGACCGGGCGGTGTCCTTGACCTTGTCGACCTGGCGGGCGGCGATGTTCTTCGGATTGACGGTGTCGCCGAGCGTGTCCACGTTGTGGCTCAGCTCGGCTCGGGTGCGCTCAATGTCGGCGCGGATCTCATCGGGATCGTTACTCTGCGTCATCGGTTGTCCTCCTCATGACCTCGTACAGCGTTGGGAATCTTGGCAATGGTTTCGGTGGTCCGGGGCAGGCCACGGACGCGTTCGAGTTCCTTCTTGCCGGCCAGGGCCAGCGCCGCGGCGACGATCGCCCAGACCACGGCGACGATCAGGCCCGACCACTCGTTGCCGATGTGCAGCCCGAGGCCCCACCAGGCGCTCACCGACAGGAACACCAGGAAGAGCAGGCCGCCGATGGCCGCGCCGGCGAACATACCGATGCCCTTGCCCGCGCGGGTTCCGGACTGGCGGGCCTCCGCCTTCGCCAGGGCGATCTCCTGCTGCAACAGGGTGGACAGGTTGCGGCTCACGTCCGACAACAGGTCGCCGATGCTACGGCCGTCCTCGGCCTCCAGCGCCGAGCTGCGATGGACGCTCTGCCGCTCGGGCACCCCGGCCGGGGCCTGTGCCGGATCGGGATACGTCATCACATCGCTCCGGGACGGGTGGAAGGATCGTCCAGCCGGTCAACACCCGGACCGGGGCCGCGGGTACCGGCGCCGAGCGATCCGGGCACCGCTGAAGCCTGGAGTTCGTCGTTCTCGGATCCGAACAGGCCGGGGGAGCCGAGCCGGTCGGAGTAGCCGCGGTCGGCCGTGGCGGCCACGTCGGCCGTGGCGATGCTGTGGCCGTACCGCTGCGAACCCGGCTGCTGAAGCTCCGTGCCCACATCGAGAGCGGGCCTGGCCCCATGGCCTTCCGACTTGCCGGAGTCCAGGCTCGTGTTGGCCGCGGCCGCGCTGCGTGCGACCCGTCCGGCCACGATTCCGGCGAGTCCGCACAGCGCCAGGAAGGCCACCGGCCGGCGGCGCGCGTAGGACTGCACCTCACGCAGCAGGTCGGCAGGTTCATGGGTTTCCAGCCAATGTGCGATCTCGCCACCCTTCTGCGCCGCCTGCTTCATCAGGTCACTGAGTTGACCCTGCTGCTCGGCGCCGGACGCCATGCCGCCCAGCTCCTGGGCGAGCGAGTGCAGGCCCGAGGCCAGCCGCTGCTGCTGGACGCCGGACTGTGAGCGCACCTCGTCCCTCGCCGTCTCGAACAGGGAGGCGGCCTGCTGCTTGGTCTCGGCCAGCACGGTGGCGGCCTCGCCCTTGGCCGTGGACGCCACCTCCTTGGCCGCCTGGACGCCCGCACCGGCGACCTGACCCGCTTCGTCCTTCGCGGTGTCCATCGTGCCGCTTCCGGACGAGCCGGTGGAGTAACCGTCGTCTGCGGCGGACGACTGGCTGAGCGGGGCGAACTCGTTCAAGCTGCTGGTCGAATCGCCGTGGACCCCGGTCGTTGCAGCCGGGGTTTCGTCGTACTCGGATGGGGTATGTGTCATGACGAAGCTCCTAGTGGGCTCGTGACGTTTCCTCCGCACCGACGGCGGAGCTGGCCATGACGACACTAACTTACGGTGTAAGTCTGCAATGCACCCCCTTGGGTGCCTTCAGCCCTTGCTCCGGTACATCGAAACTCGCGTTCGTCGAGATCCTCCGCGCCGCGCTGCCGCCTAGCGGCGCCTAGCGGTCGTCAACGATGCAGGTCGTGACATCGGTGACCGTGGAGGCTTTCGTGCGCAAGGATGATCACATGGTCGACAGCATCGGTGAAGGCAAGCGCATCGGCATTCTGACCAGTGGCGGCGACGCCCAGGGCATGAACGCGGCGGTACGAGCCGTCGTCCGAACCGCGATCACCCTGGGTGCCGAGGTGTACGCCATCTTCGAGGGCTACCAGGGCATGATCGATGGCGGCGACGGCATCCGCCGCTTCGGCTGGGACGATGTCGGCAACGTGCTGCACCGCGGCGGCACCGTGATCGGCACCTTCCGCTGCCAACGCTTTCGCGAGCGTGACGGACGGCGCATCGCCGCCCGCAACCTGGTGCACTCCGGCATCGACCGGTTGGTGGTGATCGGCGGCGACGGCAGCCTGTCGGGGCTGGACGCCTTTCGCGCCGAGTGGCCCGAGCTGCTCGCCGAACTGGTAGCGGCCGGCGAGATCGAGCAGTCCGTCGCCGACGCGCACCCGGCGCTGATGATCGCGGGCCTGGTCGGCAGCATCGACAACGACCTGGTCGGCACCGACATGACGATCGGCGCCGACAGCGCCCTGCATCGCATCGTCGATGCGATCGACGACCTGGCCAGCACCGCCGCCAGTCACCAGCGCAGTTTCGTGGTCGAAGTGATGGGTCGGCACTGCGGCTACCTGGCGCTGATGGCCGCGGTTGCGGGTGGCTGTGACTTCGTGCTGACTCCCGAGGCACCCCCTGCGGAGGGCTGGCAGGAGCGCATGTGTGGCGAGCTGGCCCGCGGCCGGGCGGCCGGACGCCGCGATTCCATCGTGGTGGTCGCCGAGGGTGCCACCGACCGCGAAGGCCGCCCGATCACGTCCGAACAGGTGCGGCAGATCATCGAGGACCGGCTCGGCGAAGACGCCCGGGTCACGATCCTGGGGCACGTGCAGCGCGGCGGCACGCCCAGTGCCTTCGACCGCTGGTGCTCCACGTGGCTGGGTTTCGAGGCGGCCAAGGCGCTGCTCGAAGCGGACGGCGGCAGCGAGGGCCACGTGTTCGGCATCCGCGGCAACCGGGTCGCGGCCGTTCCCCTGATGGAGGCGGTGCGCAACACCCGCGAGGTGCCGGTGCTGATCGAGCAGGGCGACTACGCGGCCGCCATGGCCAAGCGCGGTGACTCGTTCGTCACCATGGCCAAGCTGTTCGGCGAACTGACCGAGCCGAGCCGGATCAGCGTGGCCGAGGGCGCCAAGCGCATCGGCCTCATCCACGCCGGGGGGCTGGCGCCGGGCATGAACACGGCCGCGCGCGCCGCGGTGCGCCTGGGCATCAGCCGCGGCTACACCATGCTGGGCATTCGGGACGGGTTTCCGGGCCTGCGCGAGGGGCGCGTCGCCGAACTCAGTTGGGGCGACGTCGAGGCCTGGACGGCGGACGGCGGCGCGAAGCTCGGCTTGAGGCGGACCATCCCCACCATCGAAGAGCTGTACCCGATCAGCCGCCAACTCGAGGATCACCACGTGGACGCGTTGCTGATGATCGGCGGCTGGAACGGCTACCAGGCCGTCCATCTGCTGCATGCCGAGCGCGACCGCTACCCGGCATTCCGCATGCCGATGGTGTGCCTGCCGGCCAGCATCGACAACAACCTGCCCGGCTCCGAACTCGCCGTCGGCGCCGACACGGCACTGAACGTGATCGTCGAGGCGATCGACCGCATCAAGCTGTCGGCCTCTGCGACCAAACGCAGCTACATCGTCGAGACGATGGGGCGCTACTGCGGCTACCTGACCCTGATGGGTGGGCTGGCCGGCGGTTCGGAGCGGGTGTACCTGCACGAGGAGGGCATCACTCTCGAGCGGCTCAACGACGACGTGAAGTGGGTGCGCAGTTCGTTCGCGGCCGGCCGCTCACTGTTTCTGGCAGTGCGTAACGAACGTGCCAACGAGTACTACACCACCGACGTGATCGCGCGGTTGCTGCAGGCCGAGGCGGCCGGGCTCTATGACGTGCGACAAGGGGTGTTGGGGCATCAACAGCAGGGCGGCTCGCCCAGCCCGTTCGACCGGCTGATGGCCACCCGGCTGGCGGGGCACGCCCTGGAGAAGATCGCCGATCAGTTCGCCGTCGGTTCGGACGGCAGCTACCTGGTCGGCCTGGCCGGCGCCAAGATCAACGACGTGCCGATCGAGACCATGATGACGCTGATGGATCGCACGTATCGGCGTCCGCGGCAGCAGTGGTGGCTGCAGCTGCGCGAGGTCGTCCGGGCCGTGGCGGAGGAGCCGTAGCCGGTCTCGACACGCTTGACCAGCGCGTCGCGAGTCGTCCAGTAATCGACGCTAGTCGGTGATCACCACGGGAATAGTGCCGGTCGGCGGCGGGGCCAGCAGCAGGCCCACGCTGGTCGGGCCCAGCTGCACCTCACCGTCGTCCAGGGCGACCTCGCCGAAGGATGCCAGCAGCTCGGCGTCCAGCGCCACCGCGAGGCTGCCCGGCTGATCGCCCAGATTGGCCAGCAGGTTCACCTCGCCGCGACGCACCAACAGCAGGTCGTCCACGCGGGCCAGCGACCCTTCGCCCAGATTGGCCGAACGAAGGTCGGGCAGTTGCCGGCGCAGCCGGATCAGGGTGCGGTACCACTCCAGCAGTTGTGCGTGCTCGCCCTGACCCACCTCGCGCCAGTTCAACGTGGAGGCCTCGACCGTGCCCGGATCCTGCGGGTCCGGCACCTGGGTGGCCCAGCCGTGCTCCGCGAACTCGGCCTGCCGGCCCTCCCGGATCGACTTGACCAACGCCTCGTGCTGGTGGTCGGTGAAGAACTGCCAGGGCGTGGACGCACCGAACTCTTCGCCCATGAACAGCATGGGCGTGTAGGGGGAGGTGAGCAGCAGGGCGGCGCCGATCGCGGCGCGTCCGATGCCGGCCAGGTGGCTGAGCCGCTCGCCCATCGCGCGGTTGCCGACCTGATCGTGGGTCTGCAGCGAAGCCACGAAGCGCCAGCCGGGTGTGATCGACGGTTCGACCGGACGGCCGTGCCGCCGTCCGCGGAACGACGAGAACGTGCCGTCGTGAAAGAAGGGGGAGTGCCCGAGCACCTTGGTCAGTGCCTGCGGGTCGGCGAAGTCGGCGTAGTACCCCTGCTCTTCGCGGGTCAGGGCCACGTGCAGGGCGTGGTGCACATCGTCGGCCCACTGGCCGTCCAGGCCCATGCCGCCGGCCCCACCCAGCCCGCGCGGGGCAACGGTCGCCGGGTCGTTGCGGTCGGATTCGGCCACCAACACCCGCGGGATTCCGGTGGCGGCACTGATCACCGCGGCCACCAAGGCGAGCTCTTCGAGCAGATGCACCGCCTCTTCGTCGTGCAGGGCGTGCACGGCGTCGAGGCGCAGCCCGTCCAGGTGGTAGTCCCTCAGCCACTGGCGCAGGTTGTCGACGAAGTAGGCACGCACCTGGTCGCTGCCGGGGCCGTCCAGGTTGACCGCGACTCCCCAGGGCGTCTGGTGCCGTTCGGTGAAGTAGGGACCGTACTGGGGCAGGTAGTTGCCGTCGGGGCCGAAGTGGTTGTAGACCACGTCCAGCCAGACCGCCAGGCCGTGCGCGTGCGCGGCATCGACGAAGCGGTACAGCCCGTCCGGGCCGCCGTAGGGCTCGTGCACCGAGTACAGGTCGACGCCGTCGTAGCCCCACCCGTTGCGGCCGGGGAACGAGGCCACCGGCATCAGTTCGATCACGTCGATGCCGAGGTCGGCCAAGTGCTGCAGGTGGGCGAGCGCGGCATCGAACGTGCCTTCGTCGGTGAAGGTGCCGATGTGCAACTCATAGATCACCGACCCCTTGAGCGGCTTACCGGCCCAGTCGTCGTCGGTCCAGGCGAACGTGCCGGTGTCGACCACCGCACTGGGGGCGTGGACGCCGTCCGGCTGCCGCATGCTGCGCGGGTCCGGCAGGGGCGCGCCACCGTTCAGGGCGAAGGCGTAGCGCCCGTCGCCCTGCTCGGCATCCAGGGCCCACCAGCCGTCGCCGACGTCGCGCATCGGCTCGACCCGGTCGCCGTCGGCGCCCAACACCAAGTCGACGCGTTGGGCCGTCGGGGCCCACACCGTGTACTGGTGCAGCATCACGGCTCCCGGACCAGTAAGGCGACCGGCAGGGTGGCCAGCAGATCGACCGCCGGCACCGAGGTCTCGTAGCGGTAGCCGGTCAGCACGTCGGTCCAGTTGCCGGCCGCGAGCGTGACGCTGCCGGACGGTGCGGCGTGCGCGAGGCGTTGCACCACCACGACCACGTCGTCGCCACGGGCGAAGCCGAGCAGGGTGTCGTCCAGAGCGAGCGGACGATGGTCGGTGGCGAACAGTCCCGGCCGCTCGCGGCGCAGCCGTAGCGCGCGGGCGGTGACCAGCAGTTTTTCGTCGTCCAGAGATCCGGCGGTGCCCCCATCGTCCAGTCGCCGCAGCCGGGCGGCGCGCTCGGCGAGGTCGACGTTCGAGCGGTTGTCGGGATCGACCAGGGTGAGGCTGACCTGCTCGGCGCCCTGGTAGGTGTCGGGCACGCCGGGCAGGGTGAGCTGCACCAGTTTCTGCGCGAGCGTGACGGTGCGGATCGCGCCTTCGTTGGCCTTGACCGCGGTGCTGATCGCCTCGCCGAGCGCGTCACCATCGAGGATCGATCGGCCCAACCCGATCACCCGTTTCTCGTAGTCGGTGTCGGGTTGCAGCCAACTGGTGTGCCGTTTCGCCTCGCGGATCGCCTTGGTCAGGTAGGCGTCCAGCCGCTCGGCGGTGATCGGGGCCGTGCCGGCGATGCTCTGCCAGACCAGGTGGGCGGTGGGAGCGTCCACACCGTGCCGCTCAGCGGCCTCGGAGGCGAGCCGGCTGAGCGCGGTCCAGGCGTCGGCGTCGCCGGCCAGGGCGATCAGGCGGGCCCGGACGTCCTCGCTGCGCTTGGTGTCGTGGGTCGACAGGGTGGTCATGCCAAGGGGCCAGTGGGACGCCTGGTGGGCGGCCCAGGCGTGCAGGTCGGCCGGGCCGGGACGCTCGCCGGTGACCGGGTCGAAGCCCACCTCGTTGAGCGCGCACAGCCGGTGCCAGCGATAGAACGTGGTGTCTTCGATGCCCTTGGCCATCACCGGGCCGGTGGTCTGCTGGAAGCGGATACAGAGGTCGGCGGCGGCGTCCGGATCGCCGGGTGCCGTGTCGGGCCGCTGGAGCACGGCGACGAGCTCGGACGCCGTGGCGCGCAGGTCGGGGTGGCGCTCACCGACGTGCGCCAGGGCCTGGTGCAGGGGGGCGAGCAGATGGGGATCGGGCTCCTGGCCCGGGGTGACATAGGCCCGGTAGACGTGCAGTTCGACCAGCAGTTCGGCTAGGTTTGCGCGCAGTGCGCTCGGGTCGAGGTCGGGCAGCGCGGCGATCGCCGCGCGGTGCAACCGGTTCAGCTCCGGCTGCAGCAACTGATCGAGCACCTGGCCCTTGCTCTGCTCGGTGCACAGCTCCAGGGATGGCTCGCCGCCGGTTCGTGCCCAGGCCTCGGTGACCGCCGCCACCGTCGCAGGGTCGACCAGCGCCGTGTCGAGCGCGGCGGCGGCGTCGTATCCGGTGGTGCCGGTGCAGGCCCATTGGGGCAGCCGCTCGTGGCCCTCGAGGATCTTCTCCACCCAGATCGGGGTGCCCGGACGGCAGGCGTCCGCGAGCCGCTGCAGATAGCCCGCCGGGTCGGCCAGGCCGTCGGGGTGGTCGACCCGGAAGCCGTCGATGACGCCGCTGTGATGCAGGTCGAGCACGAGGGCGTGGGTGGCGTCGAAGACGTCCGGCAGTTCGACCCGGATCGCCACCAGTTGGTCGACCTCGAAGAAGCGACGGTAGTTGAGCACGTTCGCGGCCTGCTTGTGCGAGGCGAGCAGCCAGTGCTGGGCGTCCAGCAGGTCGGCCAGGTCGGATGTTGGGGGTACGCCGTCGCGTACCGGTACACCGTCGCGCAGCGGCATGTCGTCGCGCAGCGGCACGTCGTCGCGCAGCGGCAGCACGTGGTCGTAGTAGCGCAGCACCGGCAGCCCGGCGGCGGGGCCCTCGTCGGGGCGTCCGGTGTCGACGTGCAGTGTGCCGGCGGCCAGCTCGTCGGCCAGCGTGCCGCCCAGGATCGGCAGCCCGAAGCGTCCGTTCAGGTGGTGCCAATCGACGTCGAACCAGTGTGCGAAGGCCGAGTCGCGACCGTGCCGCAGCACGTCCCAGACCGGGGCGTTGCGCCATTGCGGCGCGACCAGCGCCATGTGGTTGGGCACGATGTCGACGACGATGCCCAGATCATGCTCGTGGCAGGCCTGGGCCAGTCGTTCCAGCGCCGGGCGTCCGCCGATCTCGGGGTTCACCGCGGTGTGGTCGAGCACGTCGTAGCCGTGCACCGAGCCGGGCACCGCGCTCAGGATCGGCGCCAGGTACAGGTGGCTCACGCCGAGGTCGGCCAGGTACGGCACGGCGGCGCGGGCATCGTCCAGGGTGAAGCCGGCGTGCAACTGCAGCCGGTAGGTGCCGGTGAACGCGCGGGCCGGGGTGGAGGGGGTCACCCGGATCATTGTGGCCTGCCGCGGGCGTGCGCTGCCACCCTTCTCACCGCGCAGTGCCGTGTCGCTCACTGGCCTGCTGTTCGGCGCCGCGAAAACGGGTTACGTGACGCGGGCGACTCGTCACTAAGGTTGCGGGGTGGCATTTCTGCTGGCGGGCGAGGCTCTGCACCT